>JAIRMA010000058.1 GCA_031259085.1 Christensenellaceae bacterium | reverse complement strand
TATCACATCATTTTTTGATTTACTCCACACTTAAACCACTATGAAACTTTTACATAATTCCCTGGTTTTTTCATTTCATAACCCTATAATAATAAAGCAAGAAGTCTATATAGATTATTTTAGCATGAAACCTTAAGATCCAAATCCACCGTTATACTCGATTTTATTACGCCATAAGTCTCACCCCGGATTTAAGTTTAGTTGGAAATACAACTTAACTAATCTGCAGTGGACAGCTGTTTTGTCATTTTAAGGTTATTTTAGTGCGGAATTTGTCATGTGGACAGATTGATTAAAAAGTCTTATTAGATTTTAGTAGTTATTTATAGATAGAAATTTAAAGAAATCTTACTTTATGCGATTTAAAATCATTTCCTTGAGCGGAACGCTTTCTTAAATAATTTGAGGGCTATCGGATTAACTGAGTGAGTTATAATGTCTGATTCTGACTGTGCTACAGACTGTATAGAGCGGGCGGTCAAATCTGGTATTATAGTTGATAATATATTAAATTCAATTTGTGTTTTACAAGATGAGGCAACAAACATACAGTCGCCATCATACAATGTGTGTGAGGGACTTAGAGCAAGAGCAAAGCCATCGTGAGCAATACTCGCTAGTATATTTGCTTGTTCTTTTGTAATGATTGCATTAGTTAAAATACAACCTATTGTTGTGTTTATCTGAGTTAAATTGATACTACCTGCTGACATGACAGATTTGCAATCGACAAATTTTCCTTTTTCATCTTTTGCTCCCAAAATTATTTGTCCGTTTTGTACAATGTCCCCTAAAGCGTTTACAGCAGTGATTACAGCGACTTCTAAGCCGTTTAATGAAAACAAACTAATGCCAATGCCTGACTTGCTTGCATTTAAAGTTCCAAATATTTTGCTAACCGTAGCGCCAGTTCCAGCACCAATTGAACCAATTTGAAAGTTATCTGTTTTTGCCGCTTGACACGCATCAAAGCCAGCTGTTTTATCGGGGTATGCAAAATTTTTAAATTCCAGATCGTAAAGAGATGCCCCCACAACAATCGGGACTCTGTACTTACCAGCATTATATCCAAAGTTGCCATCATATAACCATTTAACTACCCCGCATGCGGCTTCTAGACCAAATGCACTCCCTCCTGACAACACAACCGCGTTAATAGTTTGTACAGTTTTACCATCAGCTAGCAAATCCGTCTCGCGGGTTGCAGGAGATGCCCCGCGCACACAACATCCAGCGACAGCACCTTTAGTGTTTATAATAACAGTCACGCCTGTTCCGTTTATAGAATCTGTATAATGGCCTATTTTGAAATCATTTAACATGTAGCCTCTGAATATAATAAAAAGGCCGATACCACTTAATATCGACCGCTCGCCTGTTTTTAGACATGCACTAGACAAGACAAAAACAAAAGTGCTATTTAGCCACTTTGCGTGCCGTTCTCAAACATCTAGTGCAAACGTAACCAGTTACAGTTTTGCCATTTCCAACTGGGAAATCATGAACCTTTTGGACATTCACGCTCCAGCTTCTATTTGATTTTCTATTACTATGGCTTACATTATTCCCATACATTGTGCGTTTTGCACAAACTTCACATACTCGCATATAATTACCTACCCGATTATTTTATATAATATAAATCTAATTTATTTGTTTTTTAAGAATATGATAAAAACGTATTTCTCAAAATTGCATATTGTTTATTATACAATTTTTGTCACAGAATTGCAACGATTTTGAATATTGATTTATACTTTATTTGCTTTTTTTAAGATTTTATTTTATTATATACGTATTAAATCCTCTAAGGGAACATATGGCACTTTACACAACTAACGTTTATGGAGATATAACAATAAGTGATGAGGTAGTATTAATGGCTACTAATCACGTTGCGTTGAATGTCTATGGGGTCGTTGATCTTGCTTCAAGGCGACTATCCGATAGCATATTAGACTTGTTTAATAGGGTTTCTCCAGTTAAAGGTGTGAAAGTAGTGACGGACAAGGATCGGATATACCTTGATGTTTATGCTATCGTTAAAGGTGGAATAAATCAAGATGCGGTGAAGGAAAACATGGAGTCAGAAATTCGATATAAAATTGAGCAGTTAACTGGCATGCGAATTATATCTCTTAATGTCCATATAGTTGGAGTCCGACTATAAAAATTATATGAGTTAGAGGGGGCTAGAATCAATGTCTATAATAGACAAATTTTGATTCTATGAATTACTAGTTTTCAATGAGGACAGCGAATAAGGAAATAGTGTAATGATTACGACACTGAACATTGAACAATTAAAAGGGCTATTTAAAGGTGGTGCGGCAAATATAAGAATAAACAGAGAATATGTTGATAGTTTAAACGTATTTCCAGTCCCTGATGGTGATACAGGTACTAATATGAGTTTAACTATGGTCGCGACTATAAACGAATTAGATAATACGGATTCTACAGATATTAAAACAGTATGTCAGGCATTTTCAAGAGGTGCACTTAAAGGTGCGAGAGGAAATAGTGGAGTTATTCTCTCTCAAATTTTTAAGGGCATGTCACGTGCGTTTTCAGACGCAAGTGTCATTAACACAAAAGTTTTTGCACAAGCTTTAAAACTAGGTTCAGATGATGCATACGATGCAGTGACTAAACCAAAAGAAGGGACTATATTAACTGTTATAAGGATGGTTAGTCAGTATGCCATAAAAATGGCGAAGACAAAAATTGATTTTTTAGATTTTTTTAAAATAATATTAGCAAAGACAAAAACAGTATTAGATTCAACTACTGAAATGTTAGATGAACTAAAAAAGGCTAATGTCGTTGATTCAGGGGGCATGGGGTTATTGTTTATATTAACTGGCATGTATAATAGTCTTGCTGGTATAGAAATGATTGAGTCAGCGTCACCTGAGCAGAGAAGCACATTGGTTATTAATAAATCTCAGAAAGATGAATTTTTCCCTGATGTTCACAATCTAGACGAGATAAAATTTGCATATTGCACCGAGTTTTTTATCATTAATATCAAGAAAAAGGTTACCACATCTGATATTGATAAGTTGCGCGATAAACTGATGAAAATTGGTGATTGTGTGATAGTTGTAGGGGATCTATCATTAGTAAAAGTCCATGTACACACAAACAATCCAGACAAAGCTCTGACATATGCCTTAGAATTAGGGGAGCTTGATAAACCCAAAATCGAAAACATGCTTGAACAAGGACGCATCTTCAAAAAGGAAGCGGAATTAAGGAAGAACAAGCCCTGTGGCCTTATATCAGTATGTGTAGGTGATGGTCTCAAAGAAATATTCACTGAGCTCAATGTCGACGCAATAATTGAGGGTGGGCAGACTATGAACCCAAGCGTCAATGACATAGTGAATTTGGCAAATTCAGTTAAGGCAGACACTGTATATATTCTTCCAAACAACAGCAACATCATTTTAGCTGCTGAGCAAGCAAAAGAGTTAACCGTTTGCGAATTAATAATAATACCAACAAAAAGCGTGCAACAAGGCATAGCCGCAGCTTTGAATTTTAATCCTGAGGCTAGCATAACAGAAAATATAACAAACATGCAAAGCGCAGCTTCTGATATTAAAAGCGGAATGATAACTACTGCAGTTAGAGACACAATAAGCAATGGTATTCAAGTTAAGATTGATGATATAATTGGAGTAACAGACGAAATTACTGCGGTAGGTGATGATTTAGATGATGTAACGATAAGAACATTAGAGAAAATGTTTAGTGAGGATACAGCATCAATTACTTTGTATTATGGGGTTTCAGTAGAAGATGAAATGGCGGCACAATTATGTGGTCAATTGCGTCTAAAATATCCGTATTGTGATGTTGAGATTTACTATGGGGGACAATCGCATTATTTCTATCTTTTAGCGGTGGAATAATGCGCGGCTTGTGGAATATCAAGTCTATTGGGCCGAAAATAATGGTAAATCTTAAGAAACTCGGCATAGAGACAACCCGCGATCTCCTTAATTTCACACCAAAAAATTATATTGATTTAGAAGCCATTTCTGACTTAAAAAAATCCGAGAATGGGAGTTTTGTTACTTTAGAATTATTTATAACATATGTTTCAAAACCGTTTAAAAAAGGGAAGTTAGAAATTTTCAGCGCTTTTGCTAATACAAATGATGATATAAAGGTTAAACTTGTATGGTTTAATTCAAATTATGTATCTAAAATAATAGCTGTTAATAAAAGAATGCGGTGTTTTGGGAAAATTAAAATTCAAAATGAATGTTATGAATTAGTTAATCCTGTTTATGAAATCATATCTGGATCATTTTCTACGTTTAGAGGCATAAGACCAATATATCCTGTGCGAGGGATATTACCACAAAGCACGATAGTAGCAATTATTAAAGATGCTTTAACTGACTTTGAGGCTTTTTCTATTATTTCTAAGGATGTTGAGGAAACATATGCTATAGGGGATTTAACTCAAGCATATCAGATGATACATAAGCCAGAATTCATGAGTGATATTAAACCTGCGAGAGAACGCATATTTATTGAAGAAACAGTACGCAGAATTTGTGCTTACAATATTGCTCAAGAGAATAAACGAACAATAAATTATAATGCATCAAAAAATATTATAGAACCAGTTATACAGGCACTGCCATATAAACTAACTCAATCACAAGAAAATGCAAAAGAAAAAATTATAGGAGTTCTTAAATCCAAAGAGCTTTTAAATGCGATGTTAGCAGGGGATGTAGGAAGTGGGAAGACGATTGTTGCAATATTAGCCGCTTATTTTGCTGTAAAATCAGATAGACAAGTGGCAGTTTTAGTTCCAACCGAGATTTTAGCATTACAGCATATAGAAAGTTTCAATAAGATATTATCACCATTTAATGTGAGATGCGCTCTTTTAATAGGTAGTTTGACCGTTCAAAAAAAAAATAAATTGAAAAACGAGATTAATAACAGAGAAGTTGACATCGTCATTGGAACTCATGCTGTGTTTTCTAAAGGCGTTGATTTTAAGGATTTGGGTTTAGTTATAATAGATGAACAACATAGATTTGGTGTGGCGCAACGAACGGCATTAATAAAAAAAAGTGAGAATGCAGATGTTCTAACTTTATCTGCTACGCCAATCCCAAGGTCACTCCGCCTTGCTATATTAGGAGATGTTGATTTAATTAATATTGATAGACGACATGATCCTACAAATGTAATTACTGCGATAGTGCCTCCAGAAAAAAAACAGGCAATGATAGATTATATTATACAGGAGTGCAGAAATGGTAAGCAAGCATATATTGTAGCGCCTAGGATATACGATGACGAGGGGATAGAAGGAGACTCCGCCGAAAAATTGTATAAAGAACTAGTATTGTTGTCTAAGGATATAGTGAGCGTAGCGATGATACATGGCAAATGTACGTCTAGTGAAAAGAGTAAGTGTTTAGAGGAATTTTCCTCTAACAAGGTTTCAATACTTGTATCAACATCAATCGTAGAAGTCGGAATAGATGTACCAAACGCATCGCTTTTAATAATATTTGATGCGGAACAATTTGGGTTAGCTACTCTCCACCAATTGAGAGGAAGAATAGGGCGAGATGGACAAAAGTCATATTGCTTTTTATATTCGCGCAAATTCGAAGAGGAAGACATTATACGATTAAAGGTCCTTGTTTCAGAACGAGATGGATTGAGGATTGCGGAAAGAGACTATGAAACACGAGGAGCTGGAGATTGGTTAGGTGAAAACCAAAGCGGAAAATCAGATTTTAATCCATCTCTCAAAATAGTAAATATAGCAAAAGCAATATCAAAATTAATCGATGTAAAAAAATATGAAAAACTATTAGAGCAATATCGCGAAAAATACACATTCAAAAAGATTTCGTTATCATAAGCACAGATTTTCACAGCTAAACAATACAAGGAAGGTCTTAGAATTGATAATTCTATTGAAATTTTTTTTAAACATTAAATAGCACATACTGACAACTTTATCATTGAGTTTTAGAGCCACGGTAAAAGCCGTAGCCTTTAACTTAATTTTGCTTTTCAGTATCCGTTTTTATTGAGACCCACTCTCTTGAAGATGTTAGCCTCTTTTAATTGTCTCATTTGAGTATTTGTGCATGTGATAGCTAGGCGCATCATTAAAATAGTCACAAACCATAGTGCTTACTACTTGCAAGGCATGATACTAAAACTAATTTAATACAGCATAGTCTTTTTTAACTTAGGGCTTTAAAATCAAACTCCTAGCCCATCTATATCTTGTTATAACGAAACCTTCGTTTTTTGTTATTCTTGCAATACTCATCAACGTCAAATTTGATAATCGCTTTATAAAAGGGTAATATCATATTTTAAACACACAATACTTAAATAGCGTTGCAATGGTCTGTTTAGCTAACGCATATGAATATACAGCGCTCTACGGGGCTTAAAATCCTATTCTATGTCTAATTGCTTAGCCTGTTGATGCGATTTGTAGTACCTGACTAATTGACGACTTACAAATTACTTTGTGCAAACTCGAACAAACACCTCATATAAGATATTGTGAGTCTATATTTATTAACTGCTCGTATAATTTAAGTAGTGGTGCGGCGACAGGTAGCTACAAAACATATAAAGACCCTCTTCTCATGAAGCTTTGAAAAGATGCCATTTCTAATTATTGATTAAAATAATTATCAAAGCAGCTACAAATCATCTTTTACCATGTGAAATTACGAAAGACAAATATTCTAGTAATCCATGCTCTATTGATCATGTTACATAGATTATTATATAACAACATAAATTAATTAAATGTAAGTATGTGCTCAAGGTAACGTCCCGAGACTTTAAGTTTTTAAAAGATGAGCGCTTAATAGACATGCTTTTATAGACTACACTTAAAAAAGAAATGTGAAGTTTAAGTCCATGGATCTATATATTTTTTAAGAAAAACAATTTTGTCGATGCATATACTTTATTATTTTTTAATCAAACTAGATTAAAGGGATGCAAATTCGGTTTAAATGCGATTTTCTTATTGGATGTCTATATAGTATTATTATACTACTTTAACTATATAAAAATATTCAATATGTTTAGAGACTTCATAGATAATTTCACTTAATACGAGTGTGAGGTCTCGTATACAACATAAAGGGACCTGATCTTAAAATAGCGGATTCTAAATTCTACAAAGTCAAATCTAGGCTTATAGCGATTAATTCAAAATAATTATATAGAACGAATCAGCTCTTAAGATTTGCAGTTTTTAACAATATGCTTTTTGAGCTTAGATTAAATCAAAAATCATACGATGTACTTTGAAAAAATTATATAAGAAAATTACAGATGAACAAAACTGCTCTGATGTTATAAAAAAAATTGATATTGATCCCATGCTACTAACAATTAGTATAGACTAGTTGCATTAAAATAATAAGAAATAAAAGCGATATAATTTTATAAAATGTTCTAAGGACATAAAACTGTGAATGGTAAGGGTGATATAATTGAAGTGTAAAAGACGTGAATAAAATTGCCAGATTTTTTTATCCAAATGCTACAAATAAAAAGCATAAGTGAATTAGTAATAAAACAATTCAATACTTGAAACGTGTACTTAAGGCATTTGGGTGCATTTTTGCTAACAAAAACCCATAATAATGTAAACCGTGATATATTTTAAAATCTTAAAAAAAGCAGCACTTAATTTCTTGCATTATTTTCAAAAAAAATGTAAAATAGATATACAATGCTGATAGCATGTGTTATGGAAGCGTACCGAAGTGGTCATAACGGGGCGGTCTTGAAAACCGTTTAGGTGAAAGCCTGCGGGGGTTCGAATCCCTCCGCTTCCGCCAGTCACCATCTGTTAAAAAACAGATGGTATTTTTGTGCATAAAAACACCATCTGTTGATAAACCGAATTGGATAAATTATTCTGTACGTAATGCTGCAACGGGATCCTTCTTTGACGCGAATGTTGCTGGTAAAAATCCTGCTAAAACCATTAAAACAATACTAACACAAATCATGAATACAGCGGATATAGGACTAAGCGATGCTATGTTAGTTATTCCAGCTAGAACATTAATTATCAAATTAATAGGTATTGATAGGATATATGCCATTATCACTCCAATTGTGCCAGATATAAAACCTATGATAAAGGTTTCCGCAATGAACACACTTGTAATATCACGTTTTCTAGCGCCAATACTTCTTAAAATCCCTATTTCTTTTGTTCTCTCTATTACAGAAACATATGTGATTATAGAGATCATTACGCTTGATACTACTAACGATATAGCTGTAAGCCCAATTAAGACATATGTTATTACATTGACCATTTGCTCCATAATGCTAATTATCATTTCTGAAAGATCATTATATTGTATAGCATCATCTGTAGATTTACCAATATTATAATTATCCAAAATTTCTTTGATTTGATTTTTTGCTTCGAATGATTTTGGATAAATTTTAATTGAGCTTGGTGTTGAAACGCCACCTAACCTGCGCAAGACTTTCGTCCAATTTTCATCAGCTGTACCAGTTAAATCGTCCTCATACAACTTGCCGGTTAATGGATTTTTAAGATAATTATCTGAATTTTGCATCCACTTAACAATGTCAGAATTAGAATTAATTGATAATAATTCTTCATTTAATCCTGGATAATAAACAATACCATTGTTTAATACTCCAGTATCAGTGCTTTTATTGATTCTAAGTATTCCAACTAATTTTAAAACAATAATATTAGAGCTGTCAAAATCAATATCGTCTACGTCTAGAGCCTCAAACAAACCATTCTCTTCTTTATAGTATCCATTATTAGTTACAATTTTATATTCATGGCCAAGAATTTCAGAAAAGTCTATTTCTGACACTGTAGTGCTAGTAGCGCCAGCCTCTGGAAGAGGACCTAATCCTAAGGTATAGAGGAGATTTTCAGGCAAAGAGTTGTGTTCATTGACGACAAGAGCTACCTCATTTATATTACTAGGCATTTTACCTTCCTCTGAAATTACATCATATTGAGTATTCAGGAAATCCAGGCTTAACATTTGAGTAAATTGAGTGGATACGCCAGAATATTGTGTGGCACCCTGCAAAACGCCATAAATGTTTTTTGTCATTCCAGTATCAAATATAATATCGTTATATAAACTTGGACTTAATACTGATGTATTCAAAAGATAATCAATATAATCTTGTGTTATATTGTTTGTTGTTGTTCTGGGTTGCACAAACGATGGAAATAATTTTTGAATAGTAGAGTCAGGGAATTTTTCTAGATTATTAGTACCATTTGCCAAATAGTTCGACAGTTGTCCAATATTAAAAGCAGTTGTATCAATTTGAATTGGATATGATGACATCATATCCGATTGCATTTTAGAAATATAATTATTCATGCCCTGGGATAAAGCTAGGATCAGTGAAACACCAATTATTCCAATGGATCCAGCGATTGATGTGACAATCGTTCGTCCCTTTTTAGTCAGTAGGTTTTTGAAACTTAAGGAGAGCGCAGTTAAAAAAGACATAGATGACTTTTTTTGAGCTTTTTTAAGTTCGCGTTTAGCAACTGATGATATTGTATCTGTTGCTCTTGTTTGTTCAACTGAATCTAGATGTTTTACATCTGCCATCTGATCATATGGATTAGAATCAGCAGTTATTTGGCCATCGACCATCTGTATTATCCTAGTAGAATAATGCTCAGATAGTTCTTTATTATGAGTGACCATTATAACCAATCGATCATTAGATATTTTTTTAACTAAATCCATTATTGCCATGCTAGTAGATGTGTCAAGAGCACCAGTAGGTTCGTCAGCTAAAAGAATCTCAGGATTATTTACAAGCGCTCTGGCAATTGCTACACGTTGCATCTGCCCACCAGACAATTGATTTGGTTTTTTGTTTATTTGATCTTCTAGACCAACGCTGTTAAGCGCCTCGGTTGCACGTAATGTTCGTTCACTCTTTGTGATCCCAGCAAGAGTTAGTGACAATTCTACATTTGCTAAGATTGATAAATGAGGTATTAAATAATAGTTCTGAAAGATAAATCCGATACGTTTGTTTCTATAGTTATCCCAATCACTATCATCAAACGTCCTAGTTCTTCGATCATTCACTGTAATTTCGCCTGAAGTAGCACGATCCAGACCACCGATGATATTCATTAATGTGGTTTTACCACATCCAGATGGGCCTACAACTGATACAAATTCGGCTTTCCGAAAATCTAAAGTCAGATTTCTAAGTGCATTAACGACTATATTATCCCCGACCTTGTAATCTTTTACTATGTTTTTTAGGCTGAGCATAGGTGCCCTCCAATAAGGACTAGTTTGCAAAATTAGTATAATATTAAAGTGTTAATTTAAGATAAATTTAAAATGAAATTAATGTGTGAAATGAATCTGCTTATTTTCTTTTTTTTTGATCATCTCTAAAAAATCTAATTCAATGATCTCATGAAAGGGCAAAAACACTACACTTTAAGTCATAGCTTTAATTGGGACATGAAAAATCCAGGAATCAATTTTCATGGAAAGAGAAGATACTTTAAAAAAAAGCATGTCACTTAAAACCATAAGGTCATAATAATTATAAAAAGTGCATATATTATAAAAAATCAAGCTATGGAGGTAGCGATGGATCACAACATATATATGGACATAGCTAAACGAACAGGTGGCGATGTGTATATTGGGGTTGTCGGCCCAGTCAGGACTGGCAAATCAACATTCATTAAAAAGTTCATGGAAACGTTGGTAATAGATAATATTGAAGATGAGGGGAAGCGCACGCGAACCATAGATGAATTACCACAATCCGCTGACGGAAGAACGATCATGACCACGGAACCAAAATTTGTGCCAGCAGAAGCAGTTAAAATATACCTAGATAAAGCTATTATTAACGTGCGCCTCATTGACTGTGTTGGATATGTTGTTGATGGTGTGACAGGACATTTGGAGAATGAAAAACCAAGAATGATAAGAACGCCATGGGATGACACTGAGATGTCTTTTCAGGAGGCTGCCGTAATTGGCACTAACAAGGTAATAAGAGATCACTGTACAATAGGAGTTGCTATTATAGCTGATGAGACTATAACTAACATTACTAGGGAGAAGTATAGCGATGCGGAATCAAATGTCATAAAAGAGCTAAAAGATATAGGAAAGCCATTTATTGTAATTCTAAATTCCATAAAACCAAACACAAAGGAGGTTATATATCTCGCGAATAAACTTAGCTTGAAATATGATACTCCAGTATTACCATTAAACATAGAGGCCAGCACGGCAGAAGATTTTTCCAGAGTATTAAATACAGTCCTTATGGAATTTCCAATACAAACAATAGAAATCAATTTGCCAACATGGATGAGAGCATTGTCTCAAGAGAACGCAGTGATAACAGAAATTATAGATGCTTTAAAGTCAGCAAATATATCAATTTTAAGAATGAAGGACTATGAAAACATTTGTAATGCATTTATCGACTCGAAGATATTACAAAATGATCCCGACATTGAAGCCGATGCGGGAACGGGTAAAATTAGAATTGATTATAAAGCAGTGGATGGTGTTTTCTATGAAGTTTTATCTAAAGAATGTGGACAAGAAATATCTGATGAGCAGAGTTTAATGTGCCACATGATAAAAGCTTGTAATGGACATAATGCTTTTGAAAAAATAAAGGCGGCACTAGATGAGGCGTATGCAGATGGTTATGGTATAGTTGCACCGCAAATGGAGCAATTAGAGCTTGCGCAACCAGATTTGATAAAAAAGGGTGATCAATTTGGAGTAAAATTAAAGGCAGTAGCTCCTTCGATTCATATTGTAAGAGTTGATGTTGAGACTGAAATAAGTCCTACAATTGGGAGCGCACAACAGTCAGAGGATTTAGTAAGACATTTAACACATGAGTTTGAAAATAATAAATCTGGAATATGGAATGCGAATTTGTTTGGCAAATCATTAAGTGATTTAGTACGTGATGACATGTCTAATAAGATAAAAGGTATGCCTATCGATGTTCGACGCAAAATCAAAAAAACAATGACAAGAGTTATTAATGAGAATAGAGGTGGTGTGTTATGTATACTATTGTGACTATAGGGATTAATATTAAAAGGCCCTGCTTGAAATCAGGGCCTCATAAGGACAAAACATAATAAAGTTGTCAACATTAAATCAATTAGTAATTTCGTCAGAGGTGGGCAAGATGTCCTCAGTTACAGTTTCAACAGGTGCTGTATCAGCTGTTTCCAAAGGCTCATTTTCTGGCATATCATCAGGCTCTACTACGATTGTTTGAGGTTTGGTAGGAGCCACAACATTAGCAGTCCAAGGTGTCATAACAACTGCATTCATTAGATCTGCTGGTGCGCCAGGTTTTGCAAAATAAAAACCTTGTCCATATTGAATTCCTAACTTCTTTATGTATTCTAGATTCTCAGCAGTTTCAACACCCTCTGCCACCATTTTTATATCATTTTTATTAGCATATCCGACAAGCATTTTAATCATATCGTAAGTGAATTCACTATTTACAGATTGATTAATATAACCTCGTGACAATTTTATCATATCAACATTGACTATACTGATTATGCTGTTAAGAGAGGTATCTGATGCACCAAAATTGTCTATAGTTATTAAGAAGCCCATGTTTTTTAATGCCTTGACATTATTTATAATCATTGAATCAGCAGATGCAGTTTCAAAACAGGATTGTAATATCTCAAAGCAGAAATTGATTGGTGAGATTTTGAATTTCTTAGCTAGGCGTCGAACTTCCTCTGCTAATTGCGGATTCATTAATTGCTTATCGGAAAGATTAGTTGATAAGAAAAAAGTGATGTCAGGATATTGAGTAATCCAGCTTGCATGCTGTTTAAAAAGATTTTCTAAAGCCCAAAAGCCTACCCAGTTTATGTCTCCAGTATGTTCCATAACACTTAAGAATGAGCTAGGTGGTAATATGCCACGTTCTTTATGCTTCCAACGCAATAGCGATTCGGCAGAGGCCACCTCTAAGGTTGAAAGATTAACTATAGGCTGATAATATAACGTAAAGTCTTTGTTGTCAATTGCCGATTTGATTTCGAGGAAGCTCTTATATTCATCACTCTCTTGGTTAGTTAATGAAATATCATAGAAAGCGTATTGATTAATACCTTTTCGTTTTGCAGCAACAACAGCTAATTGTAGGTTTTGCTGAATTGCATCAACGGTCTTGCCTCCCCCAGGATAGGTTACAACGCCCACATTGATATCAAAATCAACTTTTAACATACCAGCGATAATAATACTTTTATTTATTTCAGTAATTAGTGTTCTGCACAAATTATCTAGATTTGCATTTCCGATTTTATTTGTTCGCATATAAACATATACGAGATCGTCGTCTTGTCTTGCGACCTTAATATTAAGGCCCATTACTTGATAAATTCTGCTGATTAGTTGTTCGAATGCCGTGTTATACTGCATTTCCCCCACGCTTTTAAAAAGCGCCATGCTATCAAAAATATCAATTCTTAATAACACGAGGGTTGATTTTTTGCTAGCATCAAGAATCTTTCCAAGCAAATCAAAAAATTCATCTGTAGTCAAAGTCCCTTCTTTCTCTTTTTGTTCAGCTATTCTGCGACGTTCTCTTAATATTGAACGTATAAAAATTAGAATAAGGCCTATGCAAGCTAATAAGATAAGTACGAGAAAGAGAATTTCTGTGCTCGAAGCTATTGCTATAAGTTGAACCATCTTTATGTAAACCTCGTTTAATTAGTTAGGATTCTCGTTTTTTGTCTGAGTGGACTGATCTGCGGGCTCAAGTGAATCTATGAAATCTTCAGGGGTTTGTGGCTTTGGTGGCTCCGCGATTACAATTTCAGGGGTCTCTGGTACATCCTGAGGAGTTATTCCAAGCAATTCGAATGCGGCTGTATCTTCAATAGCCCTACCAACATGATAACCTTGAATGATATCACATTTTAATTCCCTTAAGGTTTCAGCTTGTTCGCTTGTTTCAACACCTTCAGCAATACTCTTTAATTTTAAATGAGTCGCCGATTGTGCAATTATTCCAACGACCATTTTGCTGTACCCGTTGAAGTTAATATCTCTAATAAATTCCCTATCAATTTTGATTGTGCTAATTGGTAGTCTTTTTAAGTATAACATAGATGAATAGACTGTTCCAAAGTCATCTAGATGTATATCAACACCAGCAGAGCTCAACATATTCAAAATTCTTAGCACTCTATTATAGTTAGACATAAGAAATGACTCTGTAATCTCAATAGCAATACTATGTGGTTTAAGGTCAAATGACTTATAGAAATGTAAGAATGTTGATACAAACCCTTCCTGCATAAGCTGGACTGGTGATACGTTCATAGCAACGAGAACGCCAGTATGTTCTATTTTTTTAGCAAAGCTCATTGCGGTTCTATAAACAAAGTTCCCAAGCTCTATTATACTTCCATTTCGTTCTGCGTGTTCTATAAAGTTGAGAATTGGCATGTTTAATTTTTTCTTAGGTCTAATTAACGCTTCGAACCCAACTATTGCACCTGTATGCAGATTCTGTTGTGGCTGGTAGTTAAGGGTTAATAAGTCGGACTCAAGTAATTCTAGGACAGCATCGCGGTTTTCGTATTTCACAGAGTCACCATGCATTAATGTATCGTAATATCCAACAATACTTCGCCCTGCAGATTCAGTAGCAGCAGTTAAAGCAAGGCGTGCCTGATTTAACATAGTCTCAAGAAGTGGGCGCTCTTTAGCTAAGAATGGCTTACTATGTCCACCTTTGAATTCCAGAATCAAAAATTGTGTTTCAACACGAATAGGTGCATTTATCAAACTTGAATATTTATCCAATTCGGTTGTTAAAAATTTTGTAATAGTAGTTTCTCTTGTGAATATAAGGAATCGAGTATCGCTCGATTGATAAACCATCCCATTAAAGATATTGTTTAAACGTTTAGAAAAATTGATTTTTAATTGGTCGTAGAATGACTGACCAAACATCACCTTATATCGTTCCATATCAATTATATCAATAAATTCAAAACAAAATTGTTCGTTTCCTGATTCAAAGCATGCTTTTTGATAGTCTATATCTAATTGTGTAAGATTCGGTAGACGTGTTAGGTAATCACAGTTAGATAGGTATCGTGCCTCAAGATACACATTCATAAAAGCGGTGGCATCAGTGCCTAACATCCTATACCCATACAACGTTTTTGTTGATAGAAATCTAAGATAAGTTTGTTCACCAGCACGATTGATCATTCGCAGTATAAGATCACTGTCCCCTACCGTATTTGGGACACCCAATTCATTATTCATTAACGAGGCTGAGATTGTGCTATACTTATACTCTTTTTTAAATTTCCTATTGCGTTTTATTATGTCCCCGCCCTTACCTACAAACAAACTGTATTTGCCTTTAGCAATGCTCACATTAACATAATTGCGGCTCAATACAAAGTAAGTTGTGAATATTAAAACAGCTCCTCCAAACGAAAATAATATTGTGAGTCCGACAAAGACACCGTTTCGAATATTATCAGCTTTTAATGCATCATCAATAACTTGACTGTTGATATATCCAACAACATAGTATTGTGGCACGTCCATTTTGGTTTTGATAAGGTACAGTGGGACGCCATCTAAGCTGATTCTTAGTGTTGTGTTAGTGTCCATATCACCAAATTCAGATGGGATAAATGCTGATGTAGATGCTTCGGAATATAGCTTATCATACTTAAATGTGTCATGAGAGGCCATGACTAAACCGTTATCGTCCACCATAATTATATTATCTAGATTTAGGACAGAAATTTTCTTATTAAAGTCTTCTAGTTTTTCGTATAAGAGAATGTATTCGTCAGGATTATTAGTGGGTTTTGAGTAAATAACTAGATCGTTGTCAAAAAAAGTTGAAAATGTCATAACGTATGGATATGAAAATCCGTAGCTATCTTTTAATGCAGAACCTGACACATAATTAAAAATCGTATCGTTTATGGATTCTGCTTTTATCGATGCTGGGGCTTCGTGTTTTTTAATCTCTTTTCGTCCCAAAGTGCCAATAGCATAATAACCAGTAGGAACATCAAAATGCTCACCATCCTGTAGTTCCTCTAGTGTTTGAAATGCCTCAGTCACGTATTGATCTAGATGTGCTCTAGCATTATCTATAGATTCCTCATAAACCGCCTCATAACGCTCATGGACCGTATTTGAATAATAGTTCATGTAAACCACAGTTATTGCACTTATGGCTAATAATATTACTATTACAAACAGGAAAAATCTAAAATAGTATTTTTTCATTTTGCAACTCCCATTTTGTCTGTTCCAGCATAGATACGAGTCTTTTGTGTTGCATGTTTAGGAATTGGTTCTGAGTAAACAGCGTATGCATTCTTGCCGCCATTTTTGACTTTGTATAAGGATTTATCAGCTTTTTCGAAAAGTTCTAAATAACTAGTCCCATGTGAAGAAAAGAACGCAATCCCAGCACTTGCTGAAACTAAAAAGCCATCATTTTCTAAAGTAAATGCACTACAAATAGAAGAAAGGATGGAGGCAACCTTTTTGATAGCGTGTAATTCGTTAGGTAAATCTCTAATTAAAACAACAAACTCATCACCACCGATTCTCCCTATTATGTCAGAGGATCTAAGCAAAGATGAGATAGTTGTTGTAACTTTAGATAGCACTCTATCGCCACAAATATGCCCAAAATTATCATTAATGTGTTTAAAATTATCTAGGTCAAATAAGACAAAAGAAAACAATGCTAGTGGTGGTGCCGTGATCAGACACTCTTGTACCATATTCTCTGTTGCTATTTTGTTGTATAATCCAGTTAAAGGATCTCTTAATGTCCGCTCTAACAGAAGCTCTTTTTCTTTAAATGAGACATCAATATCTATTATTCTACCTACTACTCTAACTGGTTGTGTGTCTGGACCAAATAAGAGTGTAGCAACTAATTTGCACCAAATATAGCTCCCGTCAAATTTCTTGATACGCAGTACTAATTCGTGAGTAGCTTCGGTTGAGCTTATGAGTGAAATTATTTTTTCAGCGTCTTCTGCATGTGTTATCCCATCATCACCAGACAATATATTTCTTAGATCAGCTCCAGGCATAATTTTATAGCCGAATTTTTTCTCAAAGGCATTATTTACAAATATGATCCGCTCTTTTATATTGTAATCAAATATAATACTATCTGATTGTTCAACTATTACTTTATAACGTTCTGCTTCTATGGATCGCTCAATCTCATCATTTTTGACGGAGGTAAAATCGATGATCAAACAACGTACTAATATATGTGTATAACAATCGTATTGCTTTGCAAATTTTTGTGGCGTCAGTGAATATGTAAGCTGAGCTATGACAGGAATAATGCGTTGCTGTTCAGCTATAATTCTAAATCTGAGTTGTTGTGTTTTTAAGATATTAGAAGAGCTCTTAAGCCGTGATAACAAGAATTCACGGTCTTCTGGAACGACGAGCCTTAGAAAGCTGTCGTCGAAAAGTCTTTTGAAATCAGCTTCATTATATCCAAGATGACGCACTAAACTAGGAGTGCATGAGTAAATTGTAAGATTATCATCTACAAAAAATTCCACGTACCCACCTGAAATAAAATTGCGAACCTGTTCAAGTATAGGTAAATCGGAACTGTATTTTTCTCTAAAAATAAAAACCGTAGAACAAATAACCGAAACACATGCTAGTGAAGAAAAAACAATAAAAACGACATCACCTATTACGCAACTTATAATTAAAGCTGTAAAAGATAAAATTGAAGCTATAATATGAAAAATTATCGATAATTTGATATTTTTCGACATGAAATAATAATCCCTGATGTAATATAATAATTTAGAACAGACACTCCATATATTTTTAAGTTGTTTTGCAACTTAAAAAAAAGTAGAGGACAGCGCTTAAAAAGAATATAGTACTAATTGTTAACAAACCATAATTCACGAATGAAATAGTTATTAAAGACATCCTGTTTTCTGAGTGACATCTAATTGCAGGAATGGTTTGCAATACAAATAAATAAATAACTATGATTAAATTATAACCTTATTAGCAGAATTTTGCAATAATAATATATAATAAAGAATATAAAGAAAGACAAAAAATTATAAATATGCACATTTTTAGCTGTGATATACAACACATGAGACAAAAGAATCATAAATTTTTCATTTCCTGATACAAATGTTACACCTGAATATCAATAAAAAGAATTAGATAAAACACTTAAAGATTATCAAATTCAAATGTGACAGTAGGCTATGACACCAAGAATCCATACAATGATGGCAAGTATTGGTATGTGAGCTATGTAAAAAATGAGACCATGTTGTCCAACAAAGCTAATCGGATGGTGGTGTATTTTTTCAAGTGCGGGGCAAAGAGGTCTCTTGTTTTTATATAATGTTTTGCCTAGAATTGCACCGAATACAAATATAGCAATTGATGGGAATATTGGATCATATTCTATAGCAGGAGAATAGGTAGCAGATGGGATCCCAAAAGGCAATAAGATATTTGAGCTTTGTAACGTTGGATTAAGCAATCCTATTATGACAGAACATAAAACTAATAGTATAAGACACGGATAAAATAATTTTTTTGGCAGCTTTGTGATAACCCAATATATAAATACACATGAAGCATAACAATGGAGAATACCAAAATAAATATTAAAATCCTGTTTCATAATGAGAGACAGAAAAAACATTGATAAAGTAATGCTTATTGCTACGGTTGCTAATTTAAAAGATCTTTTTAGATTACTTTTGCTAAACGAGCAACAAATACCAGATATGATAAAATAAATGTCAAGCACGAAATATCTTATAACATCACGGATTAACCGCCCATTACCAGAATAAAAATATTTAGATAATTTTATTAAGGCATCAAGGAATGTTGAAGATTGTTCTGTCCAATGAAAGACGTCGAATTTGAGAATAAAAAAAGCAAAATGGTCAACAAACATTAACAATATGCAAAAACCGCGCAATATGTCAATTTCTCTGATTCTTATAAATTTCACATTATTATTTTCCTCTAACGAAAATCCGGATGTCATTTAACTTGTCCTTAAATAATGAATGATGTAATTCTTAAAAAGATTGTTGTAGTAGAGATTGATTATTTAGTTATGAACAAAAAAGATATATTTTGAGCCATAATAAATCCTAGTAAAATTATATATCACAGATAAACAAAAAGACAACTATAAAAATGTTATAATATCGTTTTATAAATAAAAGGCTAAGGATTATAACCCCTGAAGAAATGGATGTAAAAATAGAATTATGACTTGCGTAGAATTTATACTTGAGAGTTAAGCAAAATATAGGAACACACCCAATGATTCTGTTATACTACTGCGAGATGTAAAAACATAATCCGGTTTTGTCACAAGCGCGATGTTTGAGTGTGCGCTTAAAAAAAATGCAATATTAGAAGAATGTAATAAAAATTTATTAATGTGCTTAATAACATATCTGACAAAGTATTATAAGAATTTAAAAAACTTGACAAATCATATCTATATAGTATATTATTCATATACAATAAAGAGTGAACTCAAAAAAAAGCATATATCTATTGAGGAACTTTAACAGCTATATATTTATTTATCTAAAAACAATCAGGTTCAATATTAGATAAACATAATTAAACACGAGTCACTAATAACAACGAATAAAAATACACGAGGTTAAATATGAGCAAACAAAAGAGGTTATTAGCAGTACATGACGTTTCTTGTTTTGGGAGATGCTCATTAACGGTGGCTCTACCTATCATATCTGCTACTGGCATCGAAACAGTTGTTTTGCCGACAGCAATATTATCAACACATACTGGTGGATTTACAGGATACACTTATCGGGATCTAACTGATGATATAGTTCCAATTATTAAGCATTGGGAGGAGCTCAATATTAAATTTGATGCTGTATATAGTGGCTTTTTAGGGTCGTTTGAACAGATTGATATTGTGTCTCAAATATTTAAAAAATTTAAAGCTGAGGGCTCCATAATAGCTGTTGATCCAGTCATGGCAGATAATGGTGAACTATATAAGATCTTCGATGAAAATTTTCCCAAAGGAATGGTTTCGTTATGTCAGTTAGCTGATGTTATAATGCCTAACATAACAGAAGCTTCACTTATGCTGAGTGGACAATATAAAGAAGGTCCATATACAAAAGAATACATCAGAGAACTACTAATTAAGTTAAGCCAGTTAGGACCTAAGAAGGTTGTATTAACGGGTGTTTACTTCGATGAGAGGGATCTAGGCGCAGCATCATTTGATGCATTAACTCAAGAGTTTTCCTTTGCTAGGGCAAACAGGATATCTGGATACTATCATGGCACTGGTGACGTGTTCGGATCTGCATTAGTAGCTGCCTTAGTAAAAAATAAGAAACTATCCAAAGCTGTTGAGATAGCTGTAGATTTTACAGTGGGGTCAATTAAACGAACCTACGAATCTCAAACAGACATAAGATTTGGGGTTAATTTTGAAGAGGGATTGGGTGATTTATTAAATGCCTGTAATTCTAATAACTAGAAATAGAAAGGCAATTTAATCGCTAATCCAAATAATTCCATTATGACAACTAATTTGAGATTAGAACAAACATTGAAAAAAACAAAATTAAATGATATAATAAAAAGTGATTTATTTGTTTTAGTCTGGAGACAAAAATGAGATTATTAACAAGATCGGATTTTGACGGACTTGCATGTGGAGCTTTGCTAAAGGAGCTTGATGTTATAGACACATGGACTTTTGTGCATCCTAAGGACATACAAGATGGAAAAATTCATGTGACGGACAATGATGTTTTAGCTAATGTGCCTTATGTGAAAGGATGCAAGCTATGGTTCGATCATCATGCTAGCGAAACTGTTAGGCTAGGTGCGGACTTTTCGTATCAAGGCGAAAGTCGTCCTGAGGATAGCGCCGCACGTATAATATATGAATATTACGGTGGCAGAAAGCGTCTCCCCCATTTTGAAGACATGGTACTAGCTGTTGACAAAGTTGATGCTGCAAAACTAACAATAAGTGAAATTTTACACCCTAAGGAGTGGGTTTTATTAGGTTTTATAATGGATCCTAGAACTGGCCTTGGGCGGTTTTCTAATTTTAGAATAAGCAATTATGAGTTGATGGTTGATTTAATTGATCAATGTCGCAGAGAAGACATCGAAGAAATTTTAGCTAATCCTGACGTTAAAGAGCGATGCGAGATGTATTTTGAGCAGGACGCTTTATTTCGTGAAATGATTAAGAAGTATACAAAAATTGATGGGAATGTAATCATAACTGATTTGCGTGGTATTACTCCTATTTACACTGGCAACCGTTTTGTCATATATAGTTTATATCCAGATCAAAACATATCAATTTGGGCGGTTGATGGGAAAGGAAAACAAAATTGTCCGATTGCAGTAGGACATAGCATCATTAAAAGAACATCTAAGACTGACGTTGGAACGCTCTTGCTAAAATACGGTGGAGGTGGCCATAAACAAGTTGGAACTTGTCAGGTACCATATGAGGATGCTGATCGTGTCATTCAGGAGCTAACAGATAAAATGAAAAGTGATGGGTAATCTCGAAAATGTTTCAATTAAGGTTATAGTTGTATTTACAATTAAAGATGTACATACAGATTGTTCTTGAATGGGGATCATTAATAAAGTTAAATTAAACATTACATATAAAACTTCAGCAATGGTTTAAAGGAGTTTATTGAGTTATTCATTAAATCTAGTTAGCCACATAGAATTTAAAATTTCACGTGTTTTTGATGCCTTCACATTAAAGAGTTAAAATAGGATTTAACATTTACCCATTTTTACAGAGCGAATTAAGAGTCTTAAAACACTTTGTCAATTAACTTTGTTAATTAACAAACAAAAACCTTAGAATATAGGTTTGATTTTCTTGCTAAAATCAACTTATTTGTGTATAATTAGCAAGCGCATTTTATCTGTCGCATTTGTGAGACATGATAAACTTGTTTAAGTGTAGAAAATAGCTAGTTTATGACCGGGAGAAATTGTAATGGTCAAAAAGATTATTGTATTACTGTTATGCATTATTTGTTTAATGGCTTTACTCGTTGCTTGTGGAGAAAATTTTAAAACTGATCCAGTATCCACCGATAGTCTTACTGGAGTGCTTCCAGAATCTAATGGTGGCTTAGCTGTAAAAATTGGCAAGTATCTGTATTATATTAACGGATATGCTGGTAATACAGTGGATAATACTTTTGGTAAAGTTTTGAAAGGTGCGATCGTACGTTGCGAGTTGGATAATGATGGAACGCCTAAATATGAAACTAACAAAGTTATAGTTTCTAAAAATGTATATAATTCAGTTTCAAGTTCTGGATTATATATTCAAGATGAATATATATATTATTCTTCCCCCTCCACAGACAAAGACAAAAATGGTGATATTAGAACATCTGCGATGTTTTTAATGAGATCTAAATTAGATGGAACGGGAACTGAAATAATAGGCAAGTTTGATGACTATACAATAGTTTACAAGGTTGTAGCAGGATATATTCTATATGTTAAAGATTCTAGTGAAATACATCAAATTGATTTGAATTCTAAAAAGTTTGATGACGAGATAGTGCAAAGTGATATAACCGCTTATTATTTTACAGCGCGTACAGATAACGAAAATGATTTTGCTAATGCTGTTTTATTTACAAAAGCATCAGATGTATCAACTGATTCTCATAATGAGATTTGGATATACAAAGCTGGTGGCACTAAGCAGAAACTAATAACAGGGAACGTTCCGTCATACCCAGCTGAAAGCCTGGAAATATCCACAGGATATACTTTTACACTAGTAGAAACTCATTATTTAAGTGATAACAAGCTAAGATTAATTTATTCGAAAACAGACAGCGGGACTAACACTAGATCTAAGGGCACGTATTCTTATGATTTTACAAATGACTTAGCCTTTGATTATGAAAAGGAGATTAGATATACAACTGGCAGAGAAATAACTAAGTTGCATTTTTTGAATGAAGAGAATTTAATTGCTACATATGGGACAGATATTGTTTTGTTTAGACTAAAAAATGGCGCCTATGTTAAGGATCCCGAAGCAACATTAATTCCAAGTTCAGCTACTATATTCTATATCATACAAAATCAAGACAATGTAGAAATATGTTATAACAGTTCCTCAGTAATTAGTAGAATTAAAGTTCTAGACATAATTGACGGCGAGTATGTTGTAAGTTTTGGAGCTGAGGCTGTGGAAATTTTTACAGCATCATTCAATTCTACATGGCTTGGTTTAGAAAGGATAGAAAACATCATATATTTCTGGAATTCCTCCGTAAAGGATTACACGTATTATCTTGATATAACAACAGTAAAACCACGTGATACTGAGTCATTAAAACCTAAACAACTTAGTTTGATCACGGCTGAAGATGAAGTAGCTTTGTTAAGCAGTTAATAATAAGGCGCATTAAATCATAAAGGACGATTTGAATAACACTACAGAGTAGCATTCATTACTTGGATTTAAACGCTAAGTATTGGATGCTTTTAACATAAAGCAAAGAGGAGTAGCACGTTTAATTAGCAAATAGTAAATTCTGGCAGTTTAAAAATCATGTTTCGCAAGAAATATTTTAATTAATGTGACAAAACGCATTAAAAATGGTTTACTTTTTTTAAGTGTGTAAATATAATATATACGCAAAATATTTATGAGGGTGGTCTCATGGCAAAATATAGAAAATGTCCAAGATGTGAGGTTAATTACATCACGGATCAAAATGAATATTGTGACATCTGTTTAGCAGAAATGAGTGGTTTAGTTCTAAACATAGACGTAGAAGAAGATGAATTAGAACTATGCGCTAAATGTCATCAAAACTATGTAGCAGATGGGGAACGGTTCTGCGAGAGCTGTCTAGCGGAGCTTAGCAAATTAAAAGGCGGAGCTGTTGGCGATATTGATTGGCCAGAAGAAGAAGAAGCCGTTGACACAATAGTTGATGATGAGGAAATTTTTGAACCTGATGAAGTGTCTTTAGAAGGTTTAGTGGATGAGGAATGGTCAGATGATTCTTTAGACGATGATAATAAGAGCCCAGACGATACTTTCGTTGATGACATAATAGACCTTGATTTAAATGATTTTGCAGATGATGAGTCTGATGTTGAATTAGCTGAAGACGATTCAATAGAAGAGCCCTAGTGAAAGTAAACAAACACTACTTTTAATTTAAGATAAGAATTTAAAATAAATCATAAAATTTGCTCTCTAATAAGTTTGAAAACTCTTTAAACTATTGAAAAATTTCTTATTTTATGTTATTATGTATGTTATATTTTATCGTTTTATGAAATTGGCGAGATGATTAGGTTTCAGTTGAGACATACGACCTATGTCGACAGGACTTAATAATTTGATTATATTATTAAGGAGCAGTAGTCAAATGCGACTAAACACATCTAAAATTAAATTAATAAGCTTTATTTTCTTCCTGATGTTAACTGTAGCATTGATTTTTTTATGCGCTTTGTCATCTATAGATAGTGTGTTTGCTGATGCAACAGAAGTGGAAGCTCCAGATAACGTAATAACTAATTTTTTGAAATTTGAGATTGATACAGGATCATATGTAAGTGGCACAATTATAACTTTGGCAAAAGCCCCAAGTATAACTATAACCTTAACAGGGCCTCAAGCAAACGCCGCAAATACTAATTTATGGTATTGTGCTAGTGACACATTGACCGTCCCAAAAGATGATGCTCAATGGTTTCAAGCAAACAGCATATTTCAATCTACAGGTGGAGCTTCTCCAAAAATGACTTTACCTGCTAGCACATTCATTTCCGAGCAGGTTACCGTATATAATAAATACATATTTTTTCAAACCAAATATACTACTGTAGATCAAATTTATTACTATAAAGACGCAAGATTTATAAATCTTATAATTGATACTGCTCCACCTACCAACAGCAGAATCACCGCGGTCAGTTTAGATTATAAAAATAATTTAAATGAATATGTGCCTTATGATTATTCTACTTTAGCGCCTTGGGTTTCTACAGAAATACGAATTACTGTAACGAGGAGCGAAGATGCTACAGGGAATGTATGGTATTATCTAGAAAATCAAGCCGAGATTCCATTAAGTGGTTCTGGAACTCAGTTAATAACTTATATTAATTCAGAATCATTAGCGGATGAATTCTTTAATGGAGCATATGCTGGAAGAATCCTTTTTACGGCCTCCGATGCGAGTTCCTCAGAAAGATATCCGCATAGTCAAGTGTACAATATTAGAATTGATACTAGGGAACCTGCCTTTTCTGTAGATTCTACTAAAGTAACAGGTTCGACAAACGAGCCATCCTACATTAGAGATGAATGGTCTGCTTATGATGTGCGCTACACACTTGTTTCACAGATGGCGGATAGTAATTACGGATCCAGTGCTCAGTTCTATTATACAGAACAACCACTAGCACAAAACAATTGGCTTCCATTAACCCAATTAGATGAGACATCAGGATATTATATTGCGAGTTCTACAAAGAACGATTTATCATTTAAAGCGGTTAGTGAAGCGGGAAAAGAATTTAGTCCAATGAACAATTATTGGCCAACAAAGATAGATAAATTAACTCCAATACTTTCACTAGATGCAGTAGATAAATCTAACGCCACAATAAAGACATCAACGACTCCTTCAGGTGCTGATGACTATAAGGTAGGGTATGCAAGTGATAGAATCGTATTTAGTGCAACTAATGCGGCTCTGAATACATCGCCAGTAACTTTTTCATATGCTGATATAACAGAGAATCCTGATGAAGTGTCACCAACTTTCAAAGACGATTCTCAGACAGCTCCATATGTGAGGGCTTTTGATTTTGACAGCACCAAAATCCAGAGGGTATTCATATTCAAGGCAACTTCTGCAGCAGGGCTTAAGAACGAATTCAAATTCATTGTATCTATAGTACCATCTGATTTTACTATTACTTTTTTTGAACCCATTGAATATGAAAAAACAAATGGTTGGGGGAAAGAAGCCTTAGATGTATATTTGCAAGTCAGTGCGGTAATCGGTCTAGATTACGAATTTGATTTTTCTTATGCACCAGCCATGTCTTTATCGCACATTCCGTTAACTGCATCGTTTGTAAGTAATGCTGATGGATATAGCATATATAAAGTTACAATCGCGACATCAATTGACAGACAATTATTGAGCTTTACTGCGACTAATAAATCTAAGGATAGCAAATCTATTGTAACAGAAGAGGCTATATGGTTAGACATAACCCCCCCTACTGCCTTGATTGAGCGCAAACTAACAAATAGTAATCAAGAGATTGATGATGGTGGCTGGGCTAATGGCAGAGTTACTATATATTTAACGCCCACATCAAATAATTTGTCTGGGATAACTTGTTATTCTCTATTAGAAGGTGTCCCCACACTCCCAATAAGTTTAACCAACAATTCTTTTACCCGGGAAGTTACAGCATCTGGTAAGTATCATTTCCTACTGCTAACGGGGGCAGGGCTTCAGACCCAATACACTGTAACTATTAACATTGACCAAACGCAGATCATTCTGGATAATACTTTTGCGTATTCAGGCTTTTCAACTGGTAATGTTTTCGATGAAAAAGAATTAAGCTTTAATAGTGGAACTGCTGTTACTACCCATGAAGTTGTTGAAACAGTATCTAATAATGTAACTTTGAAATTTAAGAGTACTCACGATGGGCATTTTAATATTTATTATCAGATATATTCAGGTTCAAATCCGTCTGAAACTGGGTATATTTTTGTATCATCTGAGGAATTGTTAATAAACATATTAAGTTACCAAGCAATAAGTACAAAGGGTCAGATTCAATGTGCATTTTACTTGGAGTCAAAAGCCGTCAATGCAAATGGCGTACGATCAAAAACTGCCATTCATATACTAAAAGTAAATTATGACATCGCTAGTTTTTCTATTGATGCAATATATACTGTCATGGATGGGTGGGCAACACAAGATGTAATATTTATTTTGAGATCCACTGTTGAAATTAAGCAGTATCAATACAGAACTCATTCTGTAGACGGGGATGTAAGTGATTGGATAAATATTACGGGAACTCCAACACTAGATGAGGGTAACTACACCTTAAGTTTTTCCTATGGTGGTAAAGAACAATTTTATAACGGCAGTTCAATTGGTATAGGTTTTTCTGGAACGATGTATTTTCGTGGTATTAGTTATGCAAATGCAATTAGCAATGAATTAGCTGGGATTTCAGTTAAAATCGATAAAACTGGAGAAAGCAATACTAATCCTAATCCCTTAAATTTAATACCAATAACTGCTGGAATTTATAAGCAAAGCGAGGATTCATATCAAATTTTTACAAAAAATCAAACTATCACTTTAACAATTCCAACTGCAGATGTATTCAAAAATTTTGCTACTATTGATTATTATATGATGACAAATCCTACTAAGCCAGATTCTACTGATTTTACAGAAGACCATAAAATTTCATCTACAGTCGTCTCCAACTTGACAGTTAATGCTTATTTATGTGCAAAAAGCCAGACTGGTTCCAAAGTTATATATGTTTCCCCGCAATTTGAAAGTGTGACTGACAATACCCCAACTGCGATTATGTACCCATCAGGTGCCGCAAAAAACTCTAGTGGTGTTTATGAATATAATTGGATAGATTCTGCCACTATATCTATTACAGTCTCAAACATCCATAGTCAAACCAGGGTTTATTTTCAATTGAGTATGGATGGTGGGATCACATTTATTACGATGAATAAGGATAATCCGATTGGTGCAGATTATATCACATCTGGCATAGTAGTATATCAGGTTGTTTTTAAAGGTGATGGTGACGGAGGATCTTCACCTACAGGATATACGCATATTGGCAATTATGATTCTCTAGTCGTATTTAGGGCAGTCACATTGGGTAATTTATATGCTCAATTTAATAATAATGAGGATAGAGTAAGAGTTAAAATTGACGTCTTGAGCCCGACATTTAATATAGAGGTTATGCAAGACGACAAAGTAGTTACAACTGCTTATGATAACAATTCGAATACTGAGACAGAATGGCTTTCAAAAGAAGCGTTTCTGAGAATAATACCAACCGATCCTACAAATCCCATAAGTAACGGATATGAAGTGGCTGGAGATAAAATAATAAATCCAAGTGGTGTAATATACACGTATACTATTGATGGATCAGATGCAAGTCCATTACCAGGAGGGGGTAAATATTTTTCATTGGATGAATTGATTTCATCTGGTGGTGTTAATGGTGTGTTTAGAATACAGGTTACCGCAACAGTACGTGGTGGCGCAACAAAAACATCATCTACAACGGTGATAATCAAAATAGATAGGATTATTCCTGTATTTACTATTAGCGCTTACGTACAACCTGAGGGTTCATCTGACCAGCAACATATTTCATCTGGAGAGTGGACCCGGGCAAAAGTTGTAAATTTAACGTATGATAATACAAATCCTCCTCAAGAGCCACTTACTGTGACTTATACATACTACTATACAACAAATCCTGGCAACGTACAAAACATGCCAGGAAGCGGTCTTTCAGTGACAGAAATCTCTAAAGTGGTTATAATAGCAGAAAACTCTGCTAAGTTAATGTATGTACAACAATTTGATGTTAACATTGATTTTACTCCGCCTGTAATCCATTCTGGGATAATAATAAATAATTCCTCCTGGGTTGATGGGAAGGAAGTGATTAACTATGATAATCCATACAAGTATTACATAGATCAGACAATTACATATACAGAGAACAATCTGAAGTCTGCATACTATAACGGATTTCCTTTAATTAATGGTGCAACGATTGGAACAAACACTGTAGATAACAGTAACGGAGGATATGTCCACATTGTTGTAGAAGATCTTGCTGGGAATAAAGCTGAACTCGTTTTTTATATGACAGTATTTGAATTAACTATAAATACTATTACATTAAGTCAAGAACACAAGGAACTACTTAACACATTTAAATCACATTATGACCAGGCTGTGCAATCTGGAGCTTTAACAGATGCTCCACGAAAAGCATATTTTAATAGTAAAATAGTAGAATTAGAGGACAGACTTAATACCTTACAGCGTGAAGTTGATATATATAAAGCATATTTGGAAAATATTGTTGAGAAAACTCAGTTTAATCTTTCACAAGACTATGCAAACATGTATTCATATATTATACTCTTTATTTCACCAGATTCTACGATACGATATCCAGAATGGCAACAAAATGAAATAAAAAATGGGGCATTTTTTACTGCGGCGTATGCAAAACTGTTAAGCGAATATAATGCCCTTAGCGCACTAATGGAGGCAGTTGAAAACCTACAAAATGAAGTTAGAGCATTGCCTGCTGTGAATGTCGTTGCAAAAGACGATTATACAAATATTCTAAGATCATATAATGTATATACAAATTTAGCATCCACCCAAAAAGGTGTTTTTGATACAGCATTATTTAACAAGTTAACTTCCTTAAAAGCCAAATGCGAATTATTATTGCTCCAAGATGATGCGACTGGTGTTAAAATAAGCGGTGATGATTTGTCTCCTGGTGTAGCTCTTGAGATTATTGAATATGATAACACAACAGAATATGTAGTAAACGCACAAAAAATGCTCTTGTCGGCCATGCCAGTGACATCCCCACGTGCGGTGGTTTATGTTAAAAAATTAATGTTATCTGATTTAGGTGCACAATTCAATACTGGCGAAATTTCTATTAGCTTAAATATACCAGAGGAATATAGAGAGTATATTAAGTTTGGTGTATATAAATTGAGCTCAGATGGCACGGCAACCCCCATAAATACTATTGAGATTGATGCATATGGAACATTTGTGACATTCACATCAAAATCATTGGACACATATATTTTGGCAGTTCATGCGGATGTAACTGTAGCTCAAGAAGAAGACAACGTAATAACAATATTAGACATACCAATAGATTACGTTATGTTAACGTACATTACATATGTTGCGGCTGGCTTATTTGGACTAGCGCTCATCGTGCTAGTGATAGTAGGATTTAGACAAAGAGCCTTTGTTAAGAAGTATGATAAGAATTATAGAAATTCTCTAGTAAAGCGCGGATTAGGGGCTGTACCAAAAGGCAATCCTAGCCCACGCACCAATCCCGCATCGGCGGATGGGTCAGAACGTTTTAAATACGATTAAAACTATGGAATAGAGGATGTTGCATTTATTCTAATTATTTGTTATAATATATATAATTATTCGTAGCAATTGAATTATATTAGTTTTTTGAATTCTAATAGTGTTTTTTAGCAACAAACATAATTGATTTTATCTGAAATTATAAAGCTATACAAAAGGAGGTAATTAAATGTCTCAGAAAGTGACAAATGCAATAAAAACGCAGGCTTTCGTGAATTTTTATGCAGCAATTGGGACTCTAGAAAAATTCGTTGAATTAGATGAGTGGGCCAAGCAACAAGTTGCAAATATTAATCTTTCTATTTGGTTCAATGTTAGTGACGGACCTGATGGGCTGTTGACTTTTGAGGATGGGCGGGTGAATGCTACTGAGTATTTACCAGGAGTTTCGAAAAAGCCTAAAATACGATTGTATTGTAAGTCCCCTGCTAACTTTAATGATGTTATTGCTAAAAAGGCAATGCCTATTCCGTTAAAAGGATTATTCCAAACACTCAAGTTCATGGGCAAACCAGATAGTACATTTAGCGTTTTGACTGACGAAATGGAAAGCATTATGAGAAATGGAAAACGTCTCGATGGTACAGATGAAGCAGAACTTGGTACAAAATTGGCCTTTTATTGCATGGCTGCCGCATTAGCACAAATTGGAAATCATGAAAGGCTCGGGAAGCTTGCTGGCGAGAGAATGCATGATGGAGAAATTAGTATAGAAATTAAAGATGTAGCAGCCGCTACCATTATTAAGGCAGATGGGAAATTGTCGTGTAAACTCGCAAAAGCTGAGAATCCGAGAGCGTTTATGATCTTTGACTCACTTGACACCGCGAGTAAATTAATTAATAGTGAAATTGATGCTATGTCTTGCTTAGCATCTGGACAATTAACCATGAAGGGATTTATTCCTATGTTAGATGATCTTAATAAAATTCTAAATATTGTACCAAAGTATTTGAGATAGGAGGCGACATCAATGAATGAATTATACACTTATAAAAAAAATCAAGAGGTTATGAAGAGAGCCTCAAAAGTAATACCATGTGGCGTATACGGACATTTAGGCCCTGCAGAAGGTTGCATGATCCCAACATCAGCTTACCCATTTTTTGTGACTAAAGCTAAAGGTTCTGAGATGTGGGACGCTGATGGAAACAGATTTATTGATTATATGTGTGGATATGGCCCCAATGTGTCGGGTTACTGTGATCCTGAAATTGATGAAGCCGCACGAAAACAAATGGATATAGGTAATTGTACAACTCTGCCTAATACGATAATGGTGGATTTTGCTGAGCTTTTGACTGATACCGTAAAAAAAGATTGGGCTTTTTTCGCTAAGAACGGCGGGGATGTAACGCAACTAGCCATAATGACAGCACGTGCATATACTGGTAAAAAGAAGATCATATTTGTTAATGGTTATTATCATGGAGTTGCTCCATGGACGCAGAAACCTGATTCACCAGGGGTTTTGCCAGAAGATTGCAGAAATTCGATTTATGTTGATTTTAATAATATTGAGCAGTTGAAGCAAGTTATTAATGACCAAAAGGAAAAGATTGCTTGCTTTATAGCAACACCATATATGCATGGGAACTTTAGAGATAACGTTTTGCCTGCAGAAGGATATTGGAATGAAGTTAGGAAGCTATGTACAGAAAATGGCATCGTCCTTATAATTGACGACATCAGAGCTGGGTTTAGACTTAATTTACAGGGTTCTGATGCTCATTATGGTTTTGAGGCTGATTTAATATGCTTCTGTAAAGCTATTGCAAATGGATACAACATTTCGGCGCTTTGCGGTAAAGACTTCATAAAATCCGCACTTAGCTCAATTATGTACACTGGAAGTTATTGGATGAGTGCTGTCCCATTTGCTGCTGGTATAGCAAATATTAATAAGCTTAAAAGATCAGACGCATGTAATTATTTCAAGACTCTTGGCTTAAGACTAACCGATGGTTTAAAAAAGATCGCAGAATCAAAGAATGTCAATTTGTCTGTGTCTGGCGAACCAGCTATGTTTTATTTATTGATAAAAGATGATAAATCTTTACTTTTACATCAAGAATGGATCGCAGGGTGCGTGAGACGCGGTGCGTTTCTTACAAATCATCATAATCATTTTATAAACCTTTCATTGACTCCTGAATTAGTAGATGAAACATTAGAAATTTGTGACGATGCGATGCAAGACATGGTGAAAAATCACCCTGAAGTATATTCAAACAAATAGTGCTTTTGAAATATTACAAAGTTAGATAATAGAGCTTTAAGCCTATTATATAATTTGTTGTAATATTTTATAAAATGAATTCACTGTAGGAAAGCGTACTGAAAAGGAATTTAATGGTTTCAAATTCATGGTCTCATATTGCTATAAAAGATAGCAATAATATGAGATATTGAGTTTGGAACCTTTTTTATTAAAGCATAATAGTGAATACTTTAGATCTTTCAAAATATAATAAACCAAACTGGGATTTAATCATATGTAAAAAAAATTGCTTATATAAATTATGAGTTGCGATCAAAGGCTCAGAGGAAAACTTTTTTAGCCTAGAGTTTAGCTAATGCATAGAGCATATAGAGCATTAAGCTTATAAAATAATTCAATTTGAGAAGGTTCAGATTATCCAACTATTAAATAAGAAAAAAAATTAGAGAAGAAATACAGGATCTCCTTTCTAATTTTTTATCTCTGAAATAAAGACATCTTAAAGATAGTTAAATATGTTGAACGCGGATCAATTTCTCAAAATAACTCTATATCATCAACCATGGACTAAAACAGAGGATCCAATTAATTACAGGAAAATTATTTTGTCATTTTCTAGAGAGAATTACCCCTATAAGTAATTGCCATATTCTGTTTATAGGATGACTACAAATATTATGGCAAATTGACCTTTAGACCTGTTTTAAAAAAATCTGTAGCATGATTGAAAACGGTTATTTAACAACTACTGATGAAACAAAATAATAAATTATGGATAAGGATTTTAAGTGAATGAGTTTTAATTTGCATAAACAACTTTTTGCATCTCCATCGAAAAAATATATGAGCAAGTCAAAATATTTTTTGGAGACAAAAAAGCATTATCAAAATCAGATCTTGTAAAAATCAAATACGCATACATTTTTAACAGAAATAGCGTTCGGATAGTGTTGATGTCTTAGTGACAGATAAAAAAACAAGGGTTAAGTCGAAATCCATAGTATTTGTAAAGGGAATCTTAAAGACAATAAACCACATTAAAGTTTTTGATTTGATAATGTCTTAAAATAGATTAATGTTGCATAAGTATTATATAACGACAAATCCTTTTTATAGTAATTAAAATAGTGATTATCCGTGATTAATACATTCATATTTTTTACTAAGAGCACAACAATGTGCTCTTAGTAAAGACGTGAATCAAAGGACTTGTCTAAAAAACACTATAACAATAATAATTAGTTGATAAGGATTTTCTTTCCATCATTTTTCCCACCCTTATCTTTTGGAATTGAAAGTTTTAAAATTCCATTATCAAAGGACGCAACAATATCTTTTTCATCCACATTATAACCTATAAAGAATGATCGCGAGCTGGATCCATATTTTATTTCACGTCTGATGTAAGAATCTGTATTTGCATCCGCAGACTCTTTTTTTACTGCACTTATCGTTAAATATCCCTCTTTTAAAGATATATCTATGTTTTCCTTAGCTATACCAGGGAGTTCAGCTTCAATGAGAAACGCATCATCGCCATCTTCTCGTACATCACAGCGCATATACAAGTCATTGTCTTCAAACACAGGACGAAAGAAACTATCAAATCCGTCCAACAAGCCACCGCCTAATTTAAACCTTCTAGGAACTATATTTTTCATTTTTAAATCCTCCAAAAAATAATAATTTTGCACTCAAGATCAAGAGTGCTAGCACTCTAAAATTTGACTGCTAATTAATTATATCACAAAAAAATCATTTGTCAAGCATTTAGATAAAAATATTTTAAAATTTTTTTAGAAGTTGATTTGAGGGTTATTTTCAAACATGTGTATTGGTATTTGGCAGTCTGACACTAACAAAAATTATATTGCATAAATTAATGTATCATGATATAATAATATAGAAAATGTTAGTAATTTAGCTGATTCAATTTCAGTTGTTCTACCTATTAGAATTTATTGTTGATGGATGATTAATACAATCTTAATTATAAATAAGAGCTTCTTATCATAGAAACTACAATAGTATTGAAACAGTAGGGCACATTAGAATTTGAGTGATTATGAATTATTAATGTATATGTAATTATTAAACACACTAATTTGCAGTTAAGAAAATTTCTTTTGTATGATTCTTATAAATATTAACGATAGAGTAACTATTAAAAAATGCAATGAATAGATATTTAGTAAAGACAATATTAGATTATTTTGTGGGATCACATGTGTGTTTTTTACAATATAATATAGAATGCGGCAAATTTCAAATTCGGAGGGAAGTTTTTGAAACCAATATATACATTAACACCTGATGAAGCTTTAGAGGCTCTTAATACTACGAGGAGTGGTTTAACAACTGCTGAAGCTGTAAACCGGCTAGAGAAATACGGTAAAAATCAGCTTAAGGAGGAAGAAAAGACTTCGTTACTAATAAAGTTTTTTAAACAATTCAAAGATATGATGGTTATCGTCCTACTTGTAGCTTCAGTTATCTCAGCTGTATTAGCGATTGTTGAAAAACAATATAGTGATTTAATAGAAGGCGCATTGATATTATTAATAGTTATAATTAACGCTGTAATAGGTGTTGTGCAAGAGAGCAAGGCCGAGGCATCCATGGAGGCTCTAAAAAATCTTAACAAACCTTTTGCAAAAGTTTTAAGAGATAACAGAGCAATGAAAATCAAGAGTGAGGAAATTGTACCTGGAGATGTAGTGATACTTGAAGCTGGGGACGTGGTTCCAGCTGACATCCGATTATTTGAGAGCGCCAGTTTAAAAGTAGAGGAAGCAGCACTAACAGGCGAGTCAGTGCCATCTGAAAAAGGAATAGATGCAATCACTAACGAAGATGCGCCCCTAGGGGACAGATCCAATATGTGTTATGGTACAGGGATTATACATTTTGGGAGAGGCGCAGGAATTGCTGTAGCTACTGGAATGAACAGTGAAGTTGGGAAAATAGCGGGCATGTTAAATGAAAAAGACGATTCCCAAACCCCCCTCCAAATACAATTATCAAAAACAGCAAAGACACTCAGTTTGTTAGTATTAGTAATAGCAACCATAATATTTGTGGTCGCATTTGTTAGGGGGATTACTAACAATAATCCTTTTAGTGATATTTTTGGTATCGCATTTATGACAGCTGTCGCGATTGCGGTTGCTGCAATCCCAGAAGGGTTGCCAGCAGTCGTCACAATAGTGCTAGCGATTGGTGTTAGGCGGATGAGTGAAAAGAATGCTATCGTGAGAAATTTACCAGCTGTAGAAACATTAGGTTGCTGTGAGATTATATGTTCTGACAAAACGGGAACGCTTACATTAAATAAGATGACTGTTAAAGAAATATACACAAAAGATGCCGGGAATATCTTAGCTGGAGAAGAAACTTTAACTTCTGATGTTAATGTTTTATTACGCTGTATTGCGCTCTGTAATGACACAAGACGTGAGAATGATAAATTACAAGGAGATCCTACGGAGACTGCGCTTGTTGCTTATACAGATGGATTAAACTATGATGCTAGTACTTATCAAAGAGTCGATGAAATACCATTTGATAGCATAAGAAAGTTAATGTCAACAATAAACATAGTCAATGGCGATAAAGTAGCTCATATAAAGGGCGCTCCTGACATATTATTGGATAAATGTTCTAAAATACTAGATGGAGATATAATAAGAGAGATATCAGATAATGATAAGGCGACAATACTAGATGCGAATGCGGAAATGGCGGGCAAGGCCCTAAGGATATTAGGCGCAGCTATAAAATTTGAAAATCTAGACAAGGAAAACACAGAAAAAGATATGATTTTTGTGGGCTTGGTTGGAATGATTGATCCACCTCGAGCAGAGGTAAAAGATGCTGTAAAAAAATGTAGGCGCGCGGGGATGAAGCCTATAATGATAACTGGGGATCATGCCGCAACGGCAAAAGCGATCGCTTTAGACATAGGAATTTTAACGAAAGATGGCATTATAATGACAGGAGCTGAGCTTGACAAGCTTAGTGATGAGGAAATGGCGGAGGGCCTTGATAATTATTGTGTTTTTGCTAGAGTAAGCCCAGAGAATAAGGTAAGAATAGTTAAGGCTTATCAAGCAATTGGCAAAAAAGTTGCTATGACAGGTGATGGTGTAAATGACGCGCCTGGTATCAAAGCCGCAGATATTGGCATCGGGATGGGCATTACTGGTACCGATGTTAGCAAGGGTGCTAGTGACGTAGTCTTAGCTGATGATAATTTTGCAACAATAATAACTGCCATTGAAGAAGGTCGCAAGGTATATGGTAACATTAAAAAAGCAATTCAATATTTGTTGTCAGCAAATATTGCCGAAGTATTATGTTTGTTTATAGCAACCCTATTTCTAAACGTTAGTTTCCTAACACCAGTTATGATTTTATGGGTAAACTTAGTAACAGACAGCCTGCCAGCCCTTGCTCTTGGCATGGAAAAGGCAGATCGAGATATTATGGATCAGCCGCCTAGAAAAACAGGAGAAGGTCTTCTAGCTGGCAAAACAGGGAAGGCTATATTAATACAAGGCTTGATGCAGACTGGCTTGATAATGATTAGCTTTTGTATAGGCAAATATGTTTTGTTCCCAGGCACAGACATAGCAATGACCATGGCATTTATAACACTTTGCTTTATACAGTTATTACACTCGTACAATATGAGATTTCCAGATCGATCATTATTATCTGAAAATCCATTTAGCAATAAGTCTCTAAATGTAGCGTTTATAATATGCTCTGCTATGTTAATGCTTGTGCTATTAATACCTGGCGTTGGTACTAATATGTTTGGTGCTGCAAGTGCTATAGATCTCGGGGTCAAAGGATGGGTTATTTCATTGGTCGCAGCGTTTGGAATTATTCCGTGTGCCGAAGTTCAAAAAGCAATAGTCAGACTTATTGAGAGGAAAAATAAGGCCGCGGTATTAAATACGAATGATTAAAGCTTGATAGTTAAATCTATTAATGCCAGGAAAGTGCACTATTGACTTTATCGTAGTGTTTTAATTAAAGAAGATAATTAATTGTCTTTAAACCTTAAAAAGGCCGATACAATTATCGCATGAAGATAATAAAGCCGCTAGACGCTAATAAACTGGCTGTTAGCAAAGGGAGGATTAAGAGGTGAAAAAACATAATAGTTACCACACTGTAAAAGATTTAGAACTAGGGACAGGGCTAAATACTAAAAATGCAGGGCGATTATTAACTATGGGTAAAACACATAAGCCAATAATTTTCCTTAGTAACTTTAAATCCATGTTTAAAACACATATAAATGAGTCATATGGGAGATTTGTCTTTTATGATCTATATGTTAATAAAAATGATTTAGGATATCCAGGTTTATTAAAGGAGAAGGATAGAATGTTGATGGTGGATGCATAATATGAAGTACAACATATTATTACCGAATGCCATTTGGCAAAATTACGATCCAACTGCTATTCCACTTGAAACTGAATTAATGGATAAAGTTAGTGATGATGAGATAGAGATATCAACATATGCGTTTGTAGCGCTCAGTGCACAAAGTGGAAAGCTTGTTGTTGTTGCAAAAAAATACTCACTACAGGCTCAATACAATCCAAATGCACCAGTTGTGTTAATAACACCTGAATACCATAGAATGCCATCGAGAGATCTAATAAATGGATTAGTATTAGATGGCTTCATAGTAATAGTGCCAGATATGGCAGGTAACGACGAACCACAGACACAATACCCTGCAGAATATGAATATGGGAAGTATGAGCGAGCTGGGGATCATATTCGCACTGTTATGCCAACTGCAAAAGAAACCTGTCAATACTTGTATAGTGTCATAATGAGAAGGTCTTTGGTCTTTTTAAATGATATTCTACCTACACCACAAGTTTTATTAATAGGCTTAGGAGATGCTGTTGAAGTGGCGATGCAAACCGCAGGCTCTGGTGCCGAAATTATGGCTTTAGCTTGTATAAACGGGAGCGGGTATAGGGAATATATAAAGTTAAATAAATACGGCGAATGCAAAGAATTAGAGATGACCGATGAAACAGTATGTTGGTTGTCGGGCGTTGCGTCTGCTGCATACGCAAAACTTATAACCGTGCCTACTTTCATTGCAATAGGCACAAATGGCGAGCGCAGTGATATAGATAGAATTAATAATTTAGTGGCGCTACTGCCTACAGAGAGTACATATGTATCATTTAGCCCAAAAGCAAGTGATTACATTTTCCCAAAGGCATTTAGCACATTGAAAACATGGTTTAAAATGATTCTAGCTGGGGACAAATTTCCATCTATACCATCTATTTCGGTCAATGTAAATGATGATGGAAAGATTTATGCAAATATAGCGAGCGATGAAAATACAAAAGCCTTGAGTGCGAATATATATTATAGTTATGGTGAATATAATCATGCTATAAGGGATTGGCAAAAAAAAGATGGAATAAAAATCTCAAGTAATGAATTCATCTCAACAATAGAAGTAACGAATGAGCTGGCTCCACTTTTTGTTTTTGCTGAAGTAGAATATATAGGTGGAATAACTTTAACATCTCTTGAAAAATATATTGAGCTAGCGGGGCAACCTGTTAAACCAATAACTCAGATTTCATCACGAATTATTTATTCAACGCAATCAGGAGATGCTGCATTTGTGGAGAATTGCAATGAAGAGGTTTTATTAAGGCACAGAATAAATATGATCTCTACAATATCTGGGGCTAGGGGCATTGCTTGCACAGATGATGGGGTAAGGAATTATCATTGGGGGACTTCGACTGATATAGAAGACTGCTTGTTACAGATTGAAATATTTACAGAAGAGTCTTGTAATGTACGTGGGACTTTAATTTGTAAAGATGGAGACGGTGTTAAAAAATATAATGCAGAGATTTATTTACAAGATAGCAAAGGTTTTTTTATAAGTTTGCAACTAAGAAAGACAGATTTCAAAGATAATAATTACATGCCATTAACTATGTGGTCAAATGTAAGAGCTTTAGAAATTGTTGGGGGGAATACAATAATAGGCAATATTTTGTTTATATAATTAGGAGATAAGTAATAGTAAATCATGAACAACAAGTTACTTTATATTAATAAAACTGATAAGAAAGAAAGCCTTGATTTATATAAGGTCGTTATAATATTACTAGTTACATTTTTCTTTTCGATATTTTTTTCTACAATTTTAAATTCAAGCATAGAAACTATGGCAATATCAGGTACGTCAATGCTAGAAACATTGCAAGACAATGATTATGTAATACTCTTTAAATTTAGTAGTTATAAAAGGGGAGATATAATCATTTTCGAGTCACCTGCAACAATTAACAATCCATATGTAACAGAATATTTAGTTAAGAGAATAATAGCTTTGCCTGGTGACTATATTGAGGTTTTGCGGTTAGGAGATAGGATGGTAACTAAAGTAAACGATGTAGAAATAGACGAACCATATGTAACTAAATCAGACACAATAAATTATAGAGAAGTAAAAAGAACAAAACTAGCTACAGGAGAATTCTTTTATATGGGGGATAATCGTATTGATTCGTATGATAGCAGAGCTGGAAACAGGATGGGTACTTTTTCTAGAGATGTTATAAAAGGGAGAGTGTTACTAAGATATTCCATGACAAAAGATGAAAATGGGAAGACTAAATTTGATTATGAAGTATTTCAGCGTGACTGAAAATTATATGCGCGAAAAAGGGATTATTATTTATTGTGGTGGAGATTAGTTTTACATGGGAAATGAAACTATATCACAAAAAAGACGATACACAACAGCAAAAATCATAGTAGTCAATTTATTGTTTGTATTTCTCTGCATGCTAGTTGCCTTTATTTTGACCAATTTGCTTTTTCAAAGTGTAGTAATTGATGGTACATCAATGCTAAACACTTTAGAGGATAATGATTCTGTAGTTGTGTATAAATTAGGAAAATATGAGAGAGGAGATATAGTTGTCTTTGAATCCCCACTATCATATTTAGAAACTGAAGAAAAATATTGGGTTAAAAGGATCATTGGCTTGCCAGGGGATACTGTTGAAGTAGTATATAATAGGGATATCAATAAATACGAGACGTACGTTAATAATATTTTATTCGATGAACCATATTTAGCTAGTGAAAATCAAGGTGGATCAACATCCGAAAAAACAACGGTAAAGGAAGGCGAGTTTTTTTTCATGGGTGATAACAGAAGGAATTCAACGGACAGTAGAAAAAATGAATTAGTGGGATTATTAGATAATATAATAGGGCGTGTTATAGTTAGCTACGTTATTGGCAGACGGGACGGCAAATTTAGATTTGAATTAGATTTTATTAAAAGAGGAAAATAATTTTCAACAGGTTAATCATCTAATCAGATTAATTAGTTATTTTGACTCTCAATCAACATTAGGATTCAATAGTACTTGTTGATCTCAAACTGATGTTTGCAAACGGAGATTCAAACTTTTTATATAGTGTAGCAAAATGCTTAGAATCAGTATAGTCAAGGCGCATTGACACCATTGAAATACCTAAGTGCTTATAGCGCATTAAAAAATCCGCTCTACATAGTTTTACAAACACAACGTAAGAATTATAATGTTCACCCGTGTAGTTTTTAAAACGGTATGAAAGATAACTAGGGTTATAATAAAACAAGCCTGCAACAATAGGCAGCGATAAATCGTTTTCTGGGTTGCGCAAGACATAATTAGATATTTCGCATACCTTAGTTCTTTGCATTGAATTAATACCCTTAAAGAGTGTTTGAAAAAATGGGATCATGTCGGATGGATTTTTAACATATACTGGGGTGTCAAAGATCGATTCTTTGGATAGATATAATGAAAGCCAATCCTTCGTGACATAGATGGCATTAATAATATTACTAAAGAATTTTGTAAGAGCAAATCTTTTTTTAGCGGGATCAGTGTAGGATGAATCCATTTGGGTAAGTGTTTCGCATAATAAATCAATAAGGCTAGGATCATCAGTTTGTATGTATCTAAGTATTGCAGTCTCTCTATCGTAAGGGTAATTATAATCAGGATCCCAAATAAAGCCGCGTGATAAAAACCTCTCTACGCGGCAAAGTACAGAGATCAAAGCCCCAGGATTAACTGGGGACGAAAGGTAATCAAAAACTCCATTTTCTAATATATTGGAGATATATGAGGCAGATTTTTCATGCCCTACTACTATAATCGGCGGAAGTTTTGTATATTTTGGAGTAAAACCAGCTCTGTCATAATCATCTGCATAGCATATTACGAAATCGCATGTCTCTATTATTTTTTGTGACAATCTGTAGTTTAATAAAATTTCCGGCATTTCTGACTCATAATAATAATTCTCAATTAGTGGGGTCATTGTGCCGCTTTTATCTGATAAAAAAATTCTTTTCGTTTTTCTACTCCTTAATACAAACTATTCATGATCACTCTTGCAATAAGTCATTCATCTCATATAATCCAGCTGGTTTTTGTATTAAAAACCGAGCGGCATTAATTGAACCATTGGCAAAAACAGTTTTGCTCTCGGCTTCATGTGTTAAAGTTATTACCTCATTATTCAGCATAAACATAACTGAATGTTTTCCTATTACAGTGCCCCCACGGACTGCATGCACACAAATCTCATTAGTAGAGCGTGTCCCTGTTAATCCATTACGTCCAAAAACATGCTTTGATTTGCCTCGGGCCTTTTCTATTGAATCTAGTAACATTAAAGCAGTACCTGATGGGGCATCAATTTTCTGATTATGATGCATCTCAATTATCTCTGTGTCGGCAGTTCTCATCATAGTAGCGGCCGCTTGTGCTAGTTTTGAGAGCACATTTATACCAATGGACATATTACCAGTTTTAAAGATAGCAATAGATTTCGATGCTGTGTCTATGAGCTGTAGCTCATGTTCATTATATCCAGTAGTTGCTAGCACGCATGGGATTTTTTTCGATATTGCATATGGTAGAATATCAAATACAGCCTCATGCACAGAAAAATCAATAATACAATCAAAATGTTCTTTTGCTTGATTGATGCTTTTATATACAGGAATATTAAAAGCACCTGGATCTGCAAAGACATCTATCCCACATACCGCGTTCACATCCTCAGTATTTTGAATGGAGGTAAGGAGTGTTTTTCCCATTTTACCGCCAATACCATAAACAAGTACGTCCATTAAGTATAATCCTCTCAAGTTATCTTATCTTAAGTCCAAAATCGACCAGTGCTTTTTTAAGTGCCTCTGTTTTTGTATGTTTAGTTAAGGGCAATCGCATATAATCATCACAAAGCCCTAATAATTTTGCCGCACACTTCACAGGGATCGGATTAACTTCTGAGAATAGGGCGGAGACCAATGGGTTTAGTTTAAATTGCATTTGTCTACAGAGTGTATGATTATTGTCAAAGTAAGCATTAACTAAATCCGAAATAAATTTTGGTATGATATTAGAGGCAACACTTATGACCCCAATCCCACCAAGTGTCAGCAGTGGATAGATTAACCCATCATCGCCACTATAAAGATCCATTCTGTTTTCGATTAATGGAGCCAGACTCATGAATTGATCAAGCTTACCAGATGCTTCTTTAATAGCTACTATATTATTAATACTTGATAATGATACCGCAGTTTCAGGATTAATATTTACACCCGTGCGCCCTGGGACATTATATAAAATGACTGGTATGGATATGCTCCGTGCTACTGCTGTATAATGTGCTATTAACCCGTCCTGTGTGCATTTATTATAATAAGGTGTTACTACTAATACAGCAGTAGCGCCTAAGTCCTCGGCTTCTTTTGCATATTCAACTGCAGTATGCGTATTATTACTCCCAGCCCCTATGATAATAGGGACGCGTGATTTTGTACATTCAAGAACAAAGCGCTCAACAGCTGTTCGCTCGGCGTGAGTCATTGTAGTAGGTTCACCAGTAGTTCCAGCAACGACCAAAGCATTAATTCCGTTATCAATCTGGAAATTAACAAGATTTTCAAGCGCCTCAAAATCCACTTTGTCATTAGCTTTAAAAGGTGTTATTAATGCAGTCGCAGCTCCTTTGAAAATACTCATAAATTAACACCTCCATGTTCAATTAAATATTCTGCAATTTGAACTGCGTTAGTCGCCGCTCCCTTTCTAATGTTATCGGCCACAACCCAAATGTTACATCCAGAGTCTACTGTGTCATCTTCACGTATTCTACCAACATAGACATCGTCACTGCCTTCAGCATATAGAGGCATTGGATACTTAGAATTCTCCAAATCATCAATAACCTTAACCCCATCGGCATTTCTCAAGGCCTCTAAAATACCAGCCTTATTTGAGGGCTTCTTAAATTCAATGTTTATACTTTCACTATGCCCGTGAAAGACAGGAACGCGAACAGTAGTTGCAGTGACCTTCAAATCGAAATCATTGAGTATTTTTTTTGTTTCAAAAATCATTTTGACTTCTTCTTTTGTGTATCCGTCTTGTGTGAATACATCTATTTGTGGTATTACGTTTCCATAAATAGGATAAATAAACTTCTGTGGAGGTAAACCAATAGCACCATTTTTAAGATCATTATATCCTAAAACGCCAGCCCCAGACACAGCTTGATACGTGCTATACACAATACGTTTTACTCCGTACTTATCATATAAAGGCTTTATTGCTACAACTGCTTGTATAGTACTACAATTAGGATTAGCTATAATACCATTATGCTTTAATGCATCGCCCCCGTTCACTTCTGGTACAACTAATGGAATATCAGGATCAGTACGCCACTTACTACTATTATCAATTACGACAGCTCCATGTTTTACAAACAATGGTGCGTACATTTCAGACACATTAGCCCCTGCTGAAAACAAAGCAATATGGATCTTTTTGTCCGTAATATTTTCATCTTTCAGAGCAATTACAGTATATTCATTTCCCAAAAATCCAATCTTTTTGCCCTCAGATTTCTCTGAGGCATAGAGGTAATAATTAGCGCATGGCAACTTCCGCTCAGCTAGCACTTTTAAAAATGTTGCACCCACCATTCCAGTGGCCCCCACAATGGCAATATTATACTGACTCATTTATATTAAAACCTCAATTTAGGAACTTAATTTACAGATCTATTTGGATAAAGATCACACAATACATTATACGATTAAAAAGCCTATTTAGTCAATAAAAACAAAGGATATATGAGAATTTAAAGATTGAGCTTCGCTTAAAATTCCTTATAAATTCTAGGATCAAATCATTTGTCGGTTGATTTTTAAGGCTAGTTATCATAATAGTGAGGGATAACAATAGAAATGATAAAACATCAAGCCGTCGGGATTTCTTTGCTTATCAAAGGGCATTTTTGTAAAAGAATTTGGGGATTATTAATAGTATCGAATAATAATAAATTTAAAACACAGTAAAGCAGATCGTTATGTGGTGGATCTAATGAGCGCAACTACGCTCATATTACACAATTTGAAAATTTAATTTAGAAAAGATGAAAATTTTGGTTTTTCTTATATGTTTTAAAAGTTAACTTAATGAAGAGTGAAAACACTAATGTGAAAAGGAAGATGACTGAGTTGAATTTTATGGAATTGCTTTTATTTTGTTGTTTTTTATTTATAATTATGTTAATATATATATTGCTAAAAAAATGGGCATCTCTAATGTCCGTTTTTTATGATATATTAAGGAGTCATATAATTGAGTTTTATGACAAGACCAAATGGTGGAAAAATGAATAGAAAGCGTAGTATACTTTCATTATTGATAGCGCTACTGATGATTTTATCTATAATGATCGTCGTTGCTTGTGACCCTCCTGATAACACAGAAACGCCAGCTGATGAAACCAGTGAAACAACAGACACCCTATTGATAACGAATGGTACTTTTGCAAATGCCACAAGCACGACAGGAACTGCTGCATACTTAAAAGATACAGTGACAGGATGGACTAAAAATAATGGCGCAAGTTACTATAGTGATGCCAAAATTGGAGTTATAGACGTTACACCAGAGACTTTCAACGAAAAGAGAGACACGATCACTGAGATAGAAATAAATGGTCCAGGCATAGCACCAAATACTCCTAAAGACGAGGATGGTGCATACACTGACACAAATGCTATGCTAATAGGAATTGAAACAGCAGGGTCATTATACTATAAGAATTCATCTGCTGTAACCATCGAGCAAGGCAAATATTATAAATTAGAAATAGACGTATTTACTCAGTTGTTAGAGAACGACAATGACTTGCAAGGCGCATATATTGTTGTTAATAGTGGAATATACGTTGTATTTCAAGCGATTGTTGAATCTGACGGATGGCAGACCTATACAATCTATATAGAAGCTAATAATTTTGAAAACCGTACATTTTTTATTGAGTTATGGTTAGGTCACGGTCCAAAACACATTGGGACGCAGACAGATGCTGATCTAAACCCACGTTTGACAAAAGGCTATATCTTTTTTGATAATGTGACATTAACAGATATGACAGATTCTGAAGGGGCTAGTGAATATGCGGCCGCGAGTGAGCGTTTAGGTGGGGAAGGTATTTATGGAAGAGAAGCCGTAACATCATTATATTATCCTGATGAGTCATTTACCTATTATAAAGCATATACTTATACCTCGTATTCATCCAGCTCAAAGTACTATTACGGTGTTAAGCCTGGAATGCATAATAATTATTCAGTTATTAAAGGTGGCTCTGACATAACAACCGCCGATAAATTTCCCACGTACGATTCTACGACATCGACTAGTGGGATAGTCGACATGGCCAAACTATACAAGAGAGAAAACACAGGGTCGGATGAAGCTCCGACGTATGAATTTATAGATGCCCTGAAAAGCTTAACATCCACATTTAGAGCCCCAGATTGGCGCGATTTTTTTGATGCAAACGGAACGTTTGGGTTATATTCTGATTCAACAGATATAACACTAAAAAGGGAGCTCAGCACCTTAAAAGACACGACTGCGTTAATGATATATCATCCTGATTTCGCAATAAGTGGTGCAGGGATGAAAAGCTCTCAACAGTTTCTTATTGAAAAGCATAAATATTACGACATATCAGTATGGGCATATGTATGGGTTCCAAAATTTGATACAGCAGAGCCACAAAAGGAATCAGGGGTCACATACGATGAACCTAATCGATCAAGCTATGATGAGGGAGAAGTTGGTGATGAAGCGTATGCAAATGCTCTTGAATTTTGGCAAAGCACTTCTAACCAGCAAAAAATAACTGATTACAATACTAAAGTAGCAGACTGGCTTAAAGCTCGATCATCATACGCTGAAGCAATTCGGGAAGGGGCATATACTGCAGAATTTAGATTAACGGGGACGTCAGTAGAGACAGGATCGCTTGTTAAAACAACTGCTGTAGTGCCATATATTTATGACGATGATGATACTAATCAGGATTATCCATATGTACCTGGTGGATGGCAACAATTGACATTTAGAATTCGTGGTAATGAGTTATCAGACCGCAAAGTTAACTTTGAATTCTGGTACGGCGAAGGCGAATGGGAAAGCGATGGGCTTATGGTTGGTGGTGCCATATTTGATGACATATCAATTACAATTGGAGACGACCCAAAAGACAATGATTCTTCAAATTATGATGTTATAGCTCCAATAGACTTAACTGCATCAGAGGAATTCAATTTAATAAATAATGATGGTGATGATGGTTTATTTGGCCCTGATAAATCTAGTTACAAAGAGTATGTTGAAGAGGATAGTACGCCATGGCAATTTAAATTTGTAGACACAAGGAGCAGTGAAGCATCCGCGACTGCAGGATTGATTTATGGCGCTACGGCAGCTAATGCGGAAGATTGGAGGACATTAGCAACTGACACATTAGATGCTCCAGACTTAGCTCAGCCTTATGGCGCGTCACCAATTCAAGTCACATTAGAGGGAGAGACTGATCCCACAATATTTGATGTGTTAATGCTTTATAATAAAGATTATACAGCTACTTCGTTAGAATACAAACCCATGGTTCAAAATGAAGATGAGGAAACTGTTCGTGGTTATAAAAAGGTTTTAAGAAATAGTTTTTATCGCATATCGATGTGGATTAGAACTGAATACTTAGATTCAAACTTAGGGTTGACCATATCACTATTTGACAACACTGATACTTCTCTAGTATCATTATCAACTTTGAATACTAATGGGGAATGGACCGAGTGTGCTTTCTTGATTCGAAGTTCGACGATAGAGGATACAGAGTATTATTTGAGATTTGAGCTTGGAAGTGGAGATATATTTACTCCGTCAACACATGTTAAAGGCGTAGCATATATAACTGCGATTATTATTAGCAAAATTAATTATACTGAATACAATTCAGCATCAACAGACACATATACTACAAAAAAACAAATTTCAAACACACCTTCTACCACAGACTCAATAACAAACGGATATTTTGCAGATTTGTCTACGACAAACTATGAGACTTCTGAGGGTGATGATATTATATTTGATGAGAATGGTGTGCTTGTTGGTACAGCTACTCCAAACAGCTGGACGCTATCATCTGCTACTAATGCAATCACTGCTCCATCAAATCTGACTATTGTAAAGGCAACAGATGATGATGAAGAATTTGGTATAGCTACTGGTGATTACTATTTGACTTGGAAGTATATAGCTGGTGGGAAGTCTGGCGATTCGACAGACCCAAAAGATAATTTAGTGTATCTAATTTATATAGACGGTGCAAGCTGGCAGGATGTTGAAGATTCCGATGCTGAACCAACAAAGAAAGACAATGTTTTAATAGGTAGAGTCGCGCAACCATCAAGTAGTAGTGCACCAAAATTCAAAATTGAGATATTTAATGAAGGCACCTTCAAAGTAAGGGCTGCATATCTACCTAGCGAGCTTCCAGCTTATGATTCTGGATTAATGACAGGCATTTCAGCATACTCAAGCACTCTCAAAAATACTGCAACAAGTGATGATGGGAATGGAACTTATATAGATCTAAGCTCTGATGACATTAGCAAAGCTCAGTTTGGCGTAATAGACTATAAAACTTATGCTGATGATTCCATACTGGGATTAGAAGTAGGACAGGATCGTAGTTTGTTTTATAAAAAAGAAACCGCCAGTAGTGAGGGCTTACAATATTTAAGTGGATATGCTGACACCTTGTTAATGCTACATTCAGATTATTATACAAGAGGCGGTTACACAGCATCATCTACATCTTTATCATCTGACAGTTATTATATGTTAGCGATTTGGGTTAAAACCATTGAAGGAACCCAGGCTAGCATAACAATTAATAATACTTCAAAGATATTTACTGACACTGGGTCACAAGAATCGACAACTGACGGTGATTATGTTGGTTTCATAAACATAGACACTAAAGGGGAATGGGTTCAATATCGTTTCTATATGCAAACACTAGTCTCATCCGCTTCATTTCAGCTTGAATTATTCTTAGGCAATAAATATGCTGAGAGTTTTGTTAAAAAGGAAGAAGATGGTACTGAGACAGGAGTGACGGTTGTGCATGGGCTGTCAAAAGGAACAGTTTTCTTTGATGACATTGCATTTAAAACTCTAACAAAAGAAGAGTACGAAAAATATGTATACGGCGGAGACCCGGCAGAAATAGCTGAAGACGAACAATTAAAGCCTTATACTGTTTATAAGCTATCTGATTTAGATGATGTGTACTCATATTTTTCAAATGAGTATGTCTTTAGAGTCCTTGACTACACGACAGATTCATTAGACTTATACACAGCAGCATCTAGCACATATGTATCACAAGGCGGAACACCAAAAGATTACACCCATTATATAGCTTCAACTGCAACTGATTATGATAGTGCTGGAGAAGATGAATTGGATCTAGCAATGATCTATGGTGTTTATGATAAGCGAAAGATAAATACCACGTCAGATGTTGTTCAGACTATAATGGCATCTAATACAGATTCTACTGACAAAAAAGAGATTTGGTTAGGAGACGTTACAGAAGAGGACATTGTTAATTTCTTAACGAGCAATACTGGTAATGGTAATCATTATTTATTAATGGGTAATCTCATTTTAAATGGACAGTATTACCTTTCTCAAACATCCATAACATTAGCTGCTGCTTCATATTATAAAGTAACATTTAGAGCTAAGACATGGTTTCAACACGATGATTCCTATGCAGAATTCCGCTTTGAATATGGTAATGATACCACACAATGGTCAACAATACGGATTAGTGGTCATGATAGCAATTACGAGACAGATGGGAATATTGTCAATCCACATTATGAAATGGTAGAATACACATTTTATGTTTACAATGCTGATCCGTCTAACTCGGTATCAGGCAACAATATATCATTCCACTTAGGATCAAATGCTAGCACGACAACATCGTCACAGCCCGACAATTTCTTCCGTGGATTGATTATCATAGATGACATAACTGTAGAAAAACTAGCAGACAGCCTTGAATATGATAATGCGATAGAATTAACAGATGAAGAGAAAGAGGCAAAACACATCGAAACTTATGAATTTGCAGCTTCTAAAGCTGATGATTCTAGCGATGATAATGGCTCAGAAGAAACAGAAGATGCTGATAAAAGGATAGATTCTTCACTGTGGTTGTTAGTTTCATCAATAGTTATTGGCGGTATTTTAATAGCGGTCATAGTTGTATTAGTATTTAGACGTATTAAAAAGAAAATCGATAGAGCAAGGCCAGTTAAAGTTATCAGCTCAATACAAGTAAACCAGGCTCCAGAAGATCAAGGCACAATTGCACCAGGGAAGGATGAGATTGATGATTCTGAATTCTCTGATGATTTTGACATCGTTAAAAATGCATACGTAGTAAAGAAACCTTCAAAACCAGTTGAGTCGATTAAATCTACTGACAAGGATAATTCAATACAAAAGAAAAACAAAATAAAGAAATCCACAAAATCATACAAGAAAACCAAAAAATAAATTAAAAGTATTCCCATAGAAACACGTGGCTCCACAAAAAAGTGGAGCCACGGATTCCTAAAAGGCAAATATGTATTATTGAGGCTACAACCCCTCCAAAAAAATTACGCTTCTCAAACTACATATTTTTACAGAGCATGGAAAAATTTAAAAATGAAAAAGATTCTTTTATTTGTCTTCTGCATTCTATCTAGTATTTCTGTTTTAGCCGGATGTACGCTTTCAAATGGGACTGAGACATTCGATACATATTTTAAAAATTTTATATCTAGAGACGGATACACTCAAGCAGATGTACTTTTAAATCTTAATGATTATGAGGAGTTTGAGGGGCGCGCGATAGTTTTTTCATCATATGATTATGAGTCTGGTATATATATCATGAAGGAGCAGGGTTTAAAGTTTGGGGATGTGCAAACCACTCTTTACGGATTTGCGACTATTGAGGAGGGGATCTTGATAGCACCAAGATACGAGGCTGTTTTAGATATAAACGGTGATTATGCAATAGTTGCAAGACGCGTAGCGGTTGGAGATATTTCACAGACAATTGTATATATTGGTGTCGTTAAAATTCGTGGCGAAAATGCTGGTAAGGAATACGGATTTTCATATACATACATGCCTGCAATAACACAATATATGTTCCTCAATGAAAATTTGTTAGTCGTTTTAGGCAATATGAGAATGGAAAGCGGGGAGGACACATCAATAGCATATACTTATGCCACCATTTATGATTATTCATCAACAAACGGGAAGGCTATGATGCAAATTGCAACTATAATCGATGTTGCAAATCTAACTACGTTCAAATATTTTGACGGTAATGTTATCAGCACCTATATGAACATCGTTAGGTTTTATAGAATAACTGAAATTGGTAGCGATGGTGTTCTAGTATTGAAAGGATACTATTCACCTTTTGATCTTGACAGCGGTTATACAGAGTCTCTGATTGTGACGGATACTAGCTATATTGGGAACAATTGGTTTTTGATATCTGGAGTACACACATCAACCACAGATACAGGCATTTATGACATGATAGAATATGATAGTAATGGAAGTGCTAAGTATATTACAATAAAAAGCGCATCATATACGACACAAAGATACAAGAGTTTTGAAATCAAAGACAGAATTGCTTTAGTCGCAAACAAATACTCAGACGATATTGTACGATCTATGGCTGATTTGCTAAATTCTTCATATGATGTAGACGAATTTGATGCAAAGGGCAAGTATTATACTCCAGTAGTGCCTATGAGTAGCGCGATTAAGGATGGATACTCTATAGTCTACTATTACTATTACCAACAAATTGACGGACTTTCATCATGGCCAGTTACATATGCCATATATAATACTGATGCAAGAGGAACTGATCTTGATACGATAATGCCATTATTGTTTGTTGATGGGATTGGATTATATAACGGAGATCCGAATTTTCCATTGGTTGCAATGAGCGCAGATTATCATACATATTACGGGATACGCGTCATATTAGAAGAGATCACGGACTATGTAGGGTTTAATACTGCAATAGCACATGATGACATGATAATATCGTTTAATCTAATCCAGAGCGGGTTGACGTCCGATACATATGCCGGGGCATACACTAAATCTGGATATTTAGCAGTGCCATATATATATTTTGAGCTGACACCATTTTTTGGCGGATACGCTACAGGGTCAAGAATTACTGGAGGCACATCGGACACAGCACGTTCATTTTATAAAATCAACAAAAATGGCGCTGAAGAATTATTAGAGGACGTATATATCTTAAGAAATGGTGTGTATGTCACATATGTAGGGGAAGGAGATGACACCAGATATGGACTCAAAGCCAATAGTGGAAAAGTTCTAATAGAAAATAGATGCACATCGGTATCAACAATTGACACTTTTTTAACAGATGATGGATATTATATAAGTAGTGTTGTGGTAACTATTCAAGAGGGATTGGGAGTCATTTATCAATTAAAATGATGAATACTATAATAGGCAGTTTTGAAAAACTAGAGACAGCATCATTACTAATTAAAGCTGGCGAGATAGTTGCATTTCCAACTGAAACGGTATACGGTTTAGGAGCCGATGCCTTTAATCCAATAGCTTGTCTAAAGGTATTTAAAGTAAAAGGTCGTCCTTCAGACAACCCATTCATAGTCCACCTTGATAACATAGATGATATATACAGAGTAGCTAAAAACCCATCAAAGACCGTTATTAATCTTTTTGAGAAATTCACACCAGGACCTTTAACAATAGTTTTACAAAAAAAAGATGAAGTCCCATCAATTGTGACCGCAGGGCTCAACACAGTGGGAGTGAGGATTCCTAATCACCCTTTAGCATTAGCATTTATAAGACAAAGTGAGACTCCAATAGCAGCACCATCTGCTAACATTAGCGGAGCAGTAAGCCCTACTACCGCAATGCATGTGTTCGAATATCTAAGTGGTAAGATTAAACTAATTTTGGACGGAGGGCCTAGTTCTACTGGGATAGAGAGCACAATACTTGATATGACGAAGGATATACCAGTTATATTGCGACCTGGAAGTATTTCGAGAGCTGAGTTATTGACTGTTTTATCTGATGTAAAGAATGGATATGATGTTTCTAATGATAGACCATTAGCACCAGGCATGAAATATAGGCATTATGCACCGTCCGTACCATGTGTTTGCACTACATCGCCTATTACAGCACAAGCAATATACGAGTCAAATTTGTCTAGTAATCCAGTGATTATAGGTGCGTCTGATTTTATTACACAGTGTGTTAAGACTCTTAACATGTTAAATCTTGGTAATACCATAAAAGAGCATTCAGCTAGATTATATGCGTACATGAAAACAGCAGAGAAGAAATACGGGTACATAATAATAGAGTATTTTAACAATGATGATTCTGGTATATATTCCGGATTAAATAATAGAATACTTAAAGCATGTGGTGGGAATATTGTATTATGATTAATATTTTCCTTGTCAAAAACACGACTTAACAGTTTAATTTTGATTTACATTGTATTATATAAAACAAAAGAATTACTATCATATTCAGAAATACCGTAAATTTATTATATTTGTCATATTTACTATTGTAAAAAATTGCATTTTAATGTATAATTATTAATAAATTCTAATAATTGCCTAAGAAATTACCCATCAAATATTAGTTCGTACTAACATGCAGATATGGTAAAAGACATTCTTTTATAAACATGTTAAAATTTAGCGAATTAATAAAATGAATCTATGTGTAAGGATGGTAAAAATAATGAAGATAGCTGTAGGTTGTGACCACGGGGGATTGAATTTAAAAGGACAAGTAATTCGTGCGATCATAGATAACTCGCATGAGTATATTGATTTTGGAACAGACACATTAGATTCTGTTGATTATCCAGATTATGCTGAAAAAGTCGCTCTCGCAGTTATTAACGGTCAAGCAGATAAAGGTATTTTATTGTGTGGAACGGGGATAGGGATATCGATTGCAGCGAATAAATTTAAGGGCATAAGATGTGCACATGTAACAGATGCTTTTTCAGCCCAAATGTGTGTTGAACATAATAATGCTAACATAATGGCAATGGGTGGGAGGATCTCTGATTCCTCTGACGCATATGATTTTACAACCAAATATTTGAAAGCCTCATTTGCAGGCGGTCGGCATGATATACGGGTTAAGAAGATAGAACTGATTGAGGACAAAAATTTTAAATGAGTGGCGGACTAAATTATTTAACTACAGATGATATAAATGAACCGTTACTTTTGACGCCAGTTTTTAAAGATTATATATGGGGTGGATTTGCTTTACGCAGGGACTGGGGCAAGGATCCAAACGGGAATAAGAAAATTGCAGAAAGCTGGGAATTATCGTGTTTACCTGGAAATGAGACCTATGTTGCAAATGAAAAATATCATGGAAAAACTTTGATTGATCTAAGTCGCGAATATAATGGAATTTTTGGAACGCGCGCCAGCAAATTTAAGAATTTTCCTGCGCTCATTAAAATCATAGACGCTAATAATGATTTGTCCATTCAAGTTCACCCAAATGATAAACAGGCTTTAGAGATTGAAAATTATAGTATGGGAAAAACTGAAGTGTGGTATGTAGCCGATGCAAAGCCTGATGCTCACATATACCTGGGATTTAAAAAAACTAACGATGAATCAATTCTAAGACAGGCAATCTCGAATAATACTTTCTGTGACTTTTTAAACAAGATACCTGTTAAGGCAGGAGATTTCTTCTCTATACCAGCGGGAACAGTCCATGCATTATTATCTGGTGCTTTAATAGTAGAAATTCAAGAAACCAGCAACATAACATATAGATTATATGATTATGACAGAAAAAATGAGCAGGGAGAAGGTAGAGAATTGCATATTGAGAAAGCGTTCAAAGTTATGAATAAAGCGCGCTACAGTATTGAAAAACAAAAGGCCCCTGCATGCATTTTGTCTGATGGTTCAAAGAAACGTGTCCTCATAAAAACTGAGTATTTTGATGTTAACGAAATTGTTATTAAAAATAAACACAAGTTATATAATTCAAACGAGGCTACAGTTTTAACAATTTTATCAGGGGATGGGAAATTTACGAGCGGGGCTCAAATAAAAAAAGGTGATACTTATTTTATAAGGCCTAAACTACCAATTCAAATTGAAGGGGATTTAAGTATGATTGAGACACTTGTATAATGCAAGCTGTTTTTAATATTATTATAAAATAAAAAACTACGATGGTTTATCGGAGGTTACGTCACTGGACACAAAGCCCAACACGTGTATGTCGAAAGCATACACGAGAGGTTGAGTGGGAGATAGTGAAATCAAACTGCGAACCTATGACTTAAAGGTTCGTATGCAAATGAAAGGGATTAATGTATAATATAGGGATCGATATAGGAGGGATGTCTCTTAAAGGCGGGATTGTCTCTTTATCGGGTGAGATTATAAAGAGGGCCACAGTAGAAACAGTGGTAGGAGACAGCGATGGCTTGATCCAAAAAACAGAGGAGTTAGTTGTAAAGCTACTAACTAATTCACCTGTAGATAACTCACAAATTAAAGCGATAGGATTAGGAATCCCAGGCACTATTGACAATGATGCAGGCATTATTGTTTATTCAAACAATATAAAGGTTGAGAATGTTAAAATAAGAGACCGTCTGTCTGACAAATTCAAAAAAACAGTATACTTAGAAAATGATGCAAACAGCGCTGCATTAGGAGAAGTGTTATTTGGCGGCGCGCGGGGTCTTAATAATATAATATTTATAACCCTGGGTACTGGTGTTGGCACTGGGATAATCGTAGACGGGAAAATTTTGACGGGTCGAGGCGGCGCAGGAGCCGAAGGCGGTCATATGGTTTTGCGCATGGGTGGAGAAAAGTGCACCTGCGGTCGTCGGGGTTGCTGGGAGACGTATGCATCAGCAGTGGCGTTGATTAGAGAGTGCAGAAAAAGCATAGACAAGCACCCAGACGGATTAATGGCACAAATCGCAAAAAAAGACGGTAAGATTTCAGGCAGGACAGCTTTTATCGCAGCTAATCAAGGCGATGCGCTTGGTCAGAAGGTTGTAAATTCATACATCCAACATGTGTCACATGGAATAATAAACCTGGTTAATATCTTCAGACCAGATGCGATCATAATCGGAGGTGGCGTGTCAAACGAAGGCGATGCATTCATAAACAAAATTGACTCAATCGTGTCTAAATATAGCTACGGTGGTGCGCGAAATCCAAGTGTAAAAGTTTTAAAAGCACAGCTATTAAATGATGCTGGGATTTTAGGTGCAGCTGCACTTTGTGTAAGAAATGAGGGAGGAGGTCTATGAACATATTGATAGTAGGGGTTGGTGGACAAGGCACGTTGCTTGCAAGTAGAGTTTTGGGGACATGGGCTGTAGAAAGCCAAAAGGATTGCAAACTAAGTGAGGTGCATGGCATGTCACAGCGTGGTGGGAGTGTTGTGACTCATGTGCGAATAGGTGATGATATAGCTTCACCTGTTATAACGGAGGGCGAGGCGGATTACATAATAGCTTTTGAAACTCTTGAAGCATTTAGATGGATGCATTATTTATCCAAAAATGGAGTAATAATACTTAATAATGGAAAAATAATGCCAATGCCAGTAATAATGGGTGTAGCAGAGTATCCAGAGAATATACCTGAAACAATTAAGGCTACTGGCAAGAGGGTCGTTTCATTAGATGCTTTAGAATTAGCAAAAACAGCTGGCAATATAAAGGCAGTTAATATAGTGATGATAGGTGCATTTGCAAAAATTTGTGGAATTAGTTATGAGGAAATAGTATATGCAATGACAATTGCAACACCTGCGCGGTTTTTAGAAGTTAATAAACTTGCACTAAGAAAAGGATACGATGTTGTATAAACAATATTCTTTTGTTAAGGCGATCGGTCTATTAAAGGTTTAAAGCGCGTTTTGTGCAATTTATATAATATAACTCCCTCTATCATAGTGTTTGATGGAAATAGTGCTGATATAATAAATTGTCGAAGAATATTAGAATTTTAAGACGGAAAGGAGAAGTACATGTTTTACGATAAAAAACAGGAATGTCTCTCAAAAAGAGCAAAGCACAAATTACAATCTGAGCGTTTAATTGACGTTGTTAAGAGAGTATATGAATCAGTACCGACGTACAGGGCAAAAATGGATGCGATTGGGTTACAACCAACAGATATAAAAAGCATTGATGATATAGTTAAATTGCCTTTTACGACCAAGCAGGATTTAAGAGACAATTATCCATTTGGGATGTTTGCGAGAGGTCCTGAGGATATAATACGTGTTCATGCATCATCTGGCACAACCGGCAAACTAACTGTTGTAGGGTATACTAAAAAAGACATTGATTTATGGGCAGAGTGTTGTGCAAGAGGTTTAGCTGCAGTAGGTGCCGAGAAAAAATCGTTATTACACGTAGCATATGGTTATGGGTTGTTTACTGGAGGTTTAGGGCTCCATTACGGTGGGGAGTTGTTAGGTTTAACAGTTGTTCCCGTATCAGCTGGTAACACTCAAAGGCAAATACAGCTAATGGTTGATTTCAAAGCTGATGGAATATGTTGTACTCCTTCCTATGCTGTATTTTTAGGTGATGAATTAAAGAAGGCTAATTATTCAACCAAGGATCTCAATCTTAAATGGGGCTTGTTTGGTGCAGAGCCATGGACAGAGGAAATGCGTCGCGAAATTGAGGAAAAGCTAGGCTTGAAGGCCTATGACATCTATGGCTTATCTGAAATTGCTGGACCTGGAGTCGCCTCTGAGTGCGAATTTCAAACAGGCTCACATATTTGGGATGATTATTTCTATCCTGAAATTGTTGATTTAGATACACTTAAACCACTACCGATCGGGGAGAGGGGGGAGCTCGTTTTTACCACACTGACAAAAGAAGGAATGCCGCTTATTCGATACAGGACAAGAGATATTACGGCATTAGATGACTCTCCGTGTCCATGTGGGCGTACTGGGGTAAGACTTAACAGAATCAAGGGAAGATCGGATGATATGTTGATAATACGCGGTGTAAATGTTTTCCCGTCACAAATTGAAAGTGCGTTGATATCATCAGATGAACGTATATCATCGCATTACCATATAACAGTTGATAGAATTAATAATTTAGATGTTATAGAAATTGCCATCGAATTGAAAGAAGATGCAATTTTTGATGAGATCAAATCCATAGAAGGGTTAGTTAGTAAAGTAAAAGCGGATGTAGCATCAGCTATTGGCGTTACAGCTGATATTAAATTGTTATCGTGTGGAAGTATTAAAAGGAGCGAAGGCAAAGCCCAGCGAGTGACTGACAAACGCCAAAAATAAAGGAAAAACAATGTTCTTTTTCATCTTAAACGGTAATTAAGAATATGGTTTTTAGACGTATTTGCCTATATTATGAACCATAATACAAGGGTCACACTAGAGTCAATGAGCTCATAAACTACAGTCACAATTCTAGAGTATATGAAAATAACATTAAGTGAGGATTTAAAATGTTAGTTAATCAAATAGCAGTTTTTTTAGAAAACAGAAGTGGCAGGATTGCTGAATTTTCTAAAGTATTAGCGGATGCTAATATAAATATTAGAGCTATGTCAATTGCTGACACTGAGGAATATGGCATTTTAAGGGCTATAACCGATAACAATGCAAAGGCAGTTGACACATTAAAATCAAACGGCTTTAATGCGTTTGCCTCAGATCTCATTGGGTTCATTGTCGCAGATAAACCAGGCGAAATGTTTAAAGTTCTTGACATACTTGAAAAATCAAAAATAAATATTGGATATCTTTATTCGTTTGCTGGAGCTAATAAAGATAGTGCTATAATTTTGATCAAGGTTGATGATAATGAAAAAACCTCCGCAATTTTAGAAGAGAACGGAATTAACCTAATGGGCGATGGCTTGATTATTTAGATGGCGGATATTATTGATAATAAGCAAAAGCTAAGAAGGCAATTAAAGAGTATTAGACCAATTGATTGTTTAAAAAAGTCTAATATCATAACTAACCTTATGCTAGGTCTTCCAGAGTTTAAAAAAGCCAGTGCTCTATATCTCTTTATAAACAGTTTTATCAACGAGCCTGACATAAGCGAAGTAATGAGGACCGCTCAAAAATTAAAAAAGGCAATATATATACCGTCACTTAACAATGACTCAATACAATTTGCCTTGTTAAAAAGCGACGACAAATTAAAGCCTAACAGATTTGGAATAGGTGAAGCATCTAATCCCGTATTTGATGATGTAGTACCAGATATTATTTTTGTGCCTTGCCTGGGTTTTGATCTAAGTTATAACAGACTGGGCCGTGGGATGGGCTGTTATGATAAGTATTTAAAAAATTCTAATGCCTTAAAAATTTGTATTGCTTACTCTGATTATGAAGTGGGAACTGTATATTCGAATAAATTAGATGTGACTATGGATATAATAATAACCGATAAAGGCGTTTTTAGACGCTTAGGAGTGTGAAAACTATTAATGAGAATAATTGCAGGTCAGTATAAAGGACGCGCTTTAAACGCTGTATCTGGCATTTCAGTGAGGCCAACAACAGATCGAGTGAAGGAATCTATATTTAATTTGATCAGAGACAAAGTCGAAGGAGCAGTTGTCCTCGATTTGTTCGCAGGAAGTGGCGCTTTGGGTATTGAAGCTTTGTCAAGAGGTGCTAGCAACGCAGTTTTTTGTGATCACTCGCGTGATGCCGTTAATGTACTAAAGACAAATCTTGCAAAAACCAATATTGAATCACAAATTTTAAACAAGGATTATCGAGCATGCATAAGCGAGTTAGCACTCAGAGGATTTGTATTTGATATTATATTCCTTGATCCACCATATGAGAGTGGAATTGAAAATGAGGCATTAACACTGATAGCGGAAAAAGAAATCCTCAATGCTGGTGGTATCATAGTATTAGAAAGGAAGAGAGAGGATAAACCATATAAACTACCGATAGAATTCAATGACTCAGTCGTAAGGAATTATGGAGCGTCTACAATTTCAATATTAAGACGCGAGACTAAGGCTGCAGTTACTGGTACTTTTGATCCATTCACATTAGGTCACAAATATTTAGTAGAGCGCGCACTAGAGAAATTTGACATGATACATGTGGTTCTTTTGATAAACCCAGATAAGAAACCAAGGTATAGTGTAAAGAAAAGACTTAATTTTATAGAGAAATCTCTAAAAGAATACAGAAAAAAAGTCAAAATTTCATATTTTGACGGTCTAGTCGTTGACTATTGTAGGCAATATGGTATAAAATATCTAGTTAGAGGTTTAAGAAATCCAGATGAATCACAATACGAGGATGAAATGGCCGAGTATAATAAGACACATGGTGATATTACGACATTGTTTATAAAGGCAAAAGATACACAAATAAGTAGTACACTTGTGCGAAATCGAATTAATGCTGGTGAGTGTGTAGCTGACCTTGTAGATAAGTCGATCGTAAAAGAAATTCTTGCAGAGGATAAAAAATGGAAGACATAGAAGACCTATTATTGCAAATAGAAGAAGAACTTGACAACGGTAAGAAAAGCTTTTTTGGCTCTGGTGTCACTGTTGATGCTGAAGTAATAGTAAACATACTTAACAAGATACGTGATGTTTATCCGTTAACGCCACAGAGAGCTGTGAGTGCTAAAAAAACAGCCCCTCCTCCACCTTTGAGACCAATGGTTCCCGAATTCAATCAAGCGGAGGAAACACAAAAAGCATCTAATATTGTGTTGATGGCACAACAAAGAGCAGATCAGATTTTAAGTGAGCATAATATAGTGCATCAAGCACAGCGTGAAGCTGATATTATACGGCAACAAGCAGCTGAACATAAAACCAAAGTACTTAATGAAGTTAGAGCTGAAGTCAATGAGCTTTTAGGTGATGCACAGCGCAAACTCAACGATGCCTTGAATGCAATAAATGGGGCACTAACTAATAACAACGCACCATACGTGTCGACTAAGATATAAAACTGGTTTTTATAAAGTGATAATCAAAATTAATTTAAGATTACGATTATCAACTGATTTAATAAGTGAAAGGGTTAAGTACTAGTTTTTAAGGTAATGATCTAGTTTCAAATGCCATTATAGTTGTTAATAAATAATGAAAGTCCAAACTACATATATTATTGCAAATTTAACATATACAATTTGAAATACATATTGGAAATAGTTCAAGACTTTATACTAATCCAAAAAAGTTGCTAAACGATTATGCATATTTTATTGAATCGAAAATTCACATAACGATTCGAATTCCTTAGTTAAAGTCGGAATCAAGTCAATAAAAAGGCACGGGATTTAGTATGACCTCAAAACAGAATAGCCTTAATTGACGGGGAACAAGGCTAGAAATCCTGTTAAACAAAGCCATATAGAATTTTTTATATAAAATTGTTAATAATAAATAAGGATGATAAATGGGGCATCTAACAACATTGCGTTGGATAAAAAAATAGATGAAATAAGAAAAGCATTAGGGGATAGTTTTGACGTTGTAACAGAGACTGTGAGTCTTGTGCATGATCAGATAATCACAGCATATATTGATGGATTTATAGACCGTGATTTAATGAACAGAGACATCATTACACCTCTAAAAAATGTTATATTTGAGCCAATCATAGAAAGTAATACTAATTGCATAACCAAAAAAGCGTTAGATGTTTATGAATTTGCAAATGAAATTTTAACTGGGCAATTTGGGATTTATTATAAAAATGAATATTTTCTATTTGATATTAGAAAATGGGAAAAAAGAGCAATACAAACCCCAGATGCAGAAAATGTAACACGAGGACCAAAAGAGGGTTTTACAGAGGATTTAATAACCAATACTGTTTTGATTAGGCGCAGGTTAAAGTCGCCAGAGTTTATAATAGATCAGGTAAAGATAGGCAATAAAACAAAGACTTTAATAGGAATAGGTTATATAAAAGGACTTGCAGATTGCGACGTTGTCAGTCAGATTAAATTGAAGCTACAGCTGATAGATGTTGACGGAGTCACCGAATCTGGAAAAATTGAACAGTATTTAGAGAGAAAGCCATTAGGTCTGGTATCTGGGATAGGGCTAACACAAAAGCCAGATATTGCAGTGACGAGGTTGTTAGAGGGGAAGGTACTAATTTTGTGCGATGGCACACCGCATGTATTAACAATCCCAGAACTGTTCATTGATAACTTTAAAACGGCAGAAGATTATTATCATCGTGTTTTTTTTGGTACATTTTTAAGACTAATGCGCGTAATTGGCTTTTTAATCAGTATATTTTTGCCAGGATTAGCAGTTGCTATAACGACATATAATATGGAAATGTTACCTGTATCTTATTTAGAAACAATAATAGGAGCGGTAGCGAATACGCCATTCCCACAAGTTATTGAGATACTATTCCTAATTATAATGCTAGAATTATTAAAGGAGTCTGGAACCCGATTGCCAAAGACTATAGGTTCAGCTGTTTCAATAGTAGGGGCTTTAATAATTGGTGATGCAGCGGTTAGGGCAGGTATTGTAAGTGCCCCTAGTGTTATGATCGTCGCACTAACGGCGGTTAGTTCATTTATAATTCCAAACCTTAATGAGTTTACAACCATATTTAGATTTGTATTTTTAGGCCTAGGTGCTTTTTTAGGAATTTTAGGAATTGGAATAGGTGTTGTATTTATGGTTACACAGCTTGCTAGTATAGATTCGTTTGGGGTTCCAATTTTGAGTTTAAAAAGCAAAAACATATGGAGAGATACAATATTTAGAGTCCCATTCAAAAAGCAAAAATATTATGAATTCGCAAAACAGGATGGATACATCAACGATATTTAAGAATTCAATGAATAATGGTAAAATTATCTTACGCTTTCTGTTAATTTTTATAACTATATTTATTAGCTGTTTTGCTTTTGGATGCACAGGAGGGGTTGAGCCACGCAATATAGCGATAACTAACAGTGCATTATATGATTTAGATGGGAATGGGAATTATCACGTTTTGCTAGAAATAATAGATCTCACCAATTCAGGCGATGGCCGTAGTGATGAACAAAGTAATTACAAACGCAATTCAATAATAAAAAGAGGGGATGGGGCAACACTGGCACAAGCTATAACTTCCATATCTGATCAGATAGATAAAACGTTATTTGGCACTCATAATAGGGTTCGAATCATTACTGATCGTATGGCAAAAAACAAACAAGCAATGCAAGAATTTGTTGATTTTATGATTAGAAATGATGAATTTGACGAAAGGCCATGGTTGTTTATAATAAATCACGAAGATATTGAAAAGTTATTCACAGTGTTTGTCGGTCTAGAATCATTAATAGGAGAATATATAGATGGCGTTGTAAAAACACGAAAATTGAATTCGGGGTGCGGAGTTTTTGTTGAAACTCTTAAATATATAATTGACTCTATGGAGATAGGGCAAGACGCAGTCGCGGGTAGAATAAGCATCATCCAATCAGACGATGAAGATCAAAACGGACGAAAGTTTGAAATATCCTTTGATGGACTTTCCGCATTTAAAGATAACAAATTCATGAATTATCTAACGGCAGATGATGCTTTGGCATATAACATTCTCAACAATTATTTGAAAAGGAGTAGATTAAATCTAAGAAATAGTGATTTAAAGGCCACAGCAGAATTAACTAATGTAAACACCAAAATTCTAGTTAAAGAGAATAACGGAAGTATGAGAATTGATATAAATATATCAGGCAAATTAAGGATAGCGGAGTTGGAAATATTTAATGAGACAAACATTTCTAGCAAGAAACTAAAAGTTGAAATTGAAAACACATTTGAAGAGATGGTTAAAACCATGATTGAAAAAACATTGTTTAAGGCTCGCGATGAAATCAATAGTGATATAATTGGATTTGGGAGAAGAATGCGAATGCTGAATCCAGCTGTATATGATTTACTGTTTGCAAATACAGATTATCTCAGTTTAATGGTATTCAATAGTATCAATATAGACTTAAGTATAGCAAATCTAGGAGATTTAGATATATCAAGGTATTGAAAGACTGAGGGATAATGACACGACCAAAAATTAGTCAAACACAGATAATTCTTCTAATGATAGGGAGTGCGCTAATGTTCTCATACGTCACTATGCCAATTATAAAGATATCATCTGGGACAAACATAATCATACTAATATTTTTATCGTTAGCATATCTTGTTATATTAGACGCCCCACTAATATATTTTGCAAACAAGAATAGAAATCGAAGTTTTTTAGAAACAACTGAGAATATATGCGCTATAATTAAAGTAGCTTTGTTTCTATATTTAATTACATTAGCATATAGTATATTTGTATTTAATAGTATCGTCATACAATTTATGAAAGCATCTATAACTCCAGGAATTCCAGAATGGGGGATAACATTAGCGGTTTTAATAGCAGCTTTTGCTAACTCTTATAAAGGAGTAGGAGTACTAGCACGCGTTTCCGTGATATTTGTACTAATATTACTTTTTTCGATACTTCTTTTTGCGTTGTTTAGCATTCCAGATTTGGATATATCAAGACTCCTCCCAGTTTATGAAAAATCAAATTTTATGGAATTAAATAAATGTGCAATATTGATTGCAACCATCTCAACAGAGGCAACCATTTTAGTTTTTTTTGGCGGTTGTATTAATGAAAAATTGTCTATAAAAAGGACTTATATAACAAGTATAACGATCTACTTAATATGCCTCATCATAATAGTATTACCTACTATTATGATATTAGGAAATAAGTACGCTCCCATGCTATTAAATCCATATTATACATTTGCACGGCAAATCAAACTCTATGATTCACTTGAAAGATTTCATATACTGAGTATACTAGCGGGGTTCCCATGTATAATTATGCGAATAGGCACAAAATCATTAATTGGAAAAGAGATAATAGATACTATATTTAAGAAGAAAACTAGAAACGGCATCGTTATACTAGTGTTCATATTAGTAATAATGATTAGCATGAACATGTTTAAAAATTTTAAGATTGTGCTACTAAATCTAAATTTTTATGCGAATATCATGTTAATAGGACATATTTTATTGATAATAATATGTTTTGGTATATGGATAGCTAAAAAGAAATCATGTAACGATAAGCGCTATGGAACTGGTGGAAGTTGATAATATAATTGAAAACACCTTTTCTTAGATTTAGCTTATCAAATATAAGATTTCTATAACTACAAAATATTTTAAAAGCGTGAGAAAATTGTCTAATTCATTAAAATGCATATCATACATATATTTCTTCCCCACTTGTAAATTGTATATTTAAATTGTGTAAACCCTAAACATATATACAAAGTGCTAATTTTGAGTTATATCCTGAATTGGAGAACTTTGTATAACATACAGTTATTTTGATACAGTTAAAACGGTTTTTAAAGCTTCTAAAATATCTTTCCGTATGAGGCACAGAGCTTTTATTAAAAAATGTTGATTATTCCCGTACTTTTATATCTGTCAATTGTGCAATGACTTCATCAAAGGTGACGGTTCGCATATAAGGCTTTAATTTATTCATTATTTCTGTCAGGTTATAGAGACAAAAAAAATGATAAAAGTCTTTACATTAGTGTTTGATGAAGTGTGAGAATTTAAGGCGTTTAACTTTCATACCAAGTTCAATTTGACCAAACATTTTTTATAGGTTCGCCTGCCCATTATGATGCTCAAATATTATTTGTTTGTAGCATCCTTATGGTATTAAAAATCCAGAAATAAGCATCTCTATCCATTAGTTTTTTGAATGCATCATTACTCACCTCAGATGTAAATTCTGATTTATTCATACTCAAAGATTATCGTGAAAATTAAGATATTTCTTTAATTTTGCCTCATCATATTTTCCAATAGGGTTAAAATCTCAAAGCAATATCTCTAATAATTCAAATGTTATGCTAAAATATCACACAATTTCTCAAATGTAACGCTTATAAGCGCCTTATTAACTATAAATCACGGGATTTTGCATCTCTATAACTAAAAATCTGAAATCTCTCAATTTTTGCACTAAAACAAACACCTATAAGCAAAAAAATTCTTTATTATTTATAAAATTAAGAGCCTTTTTACTTTACAATGACATTTTTTTGTGCTGTAATAGAGACATATATCACTATAGGAGGCAAGCATGTCTAGAAAAGCTAATGTGGCAGATCGTATCAAATATCAACGAATTGCTGGGAGAAAAAAGAATATGCCACGTTTTGTCCATCAGATCGGCGACATGGTGGATCAGACGTCTATTTAGGTTGTGTCATTGATCCTAAAACCCCTTTTTTTACCGTATACTATGTTTTATAGATCATTTTTAAGCTTTTTGGATATTATTCTCATTGATATATCTGATCTTTTTTGTTATTTCATCAGTCAGATTAAAAATCGAAAGTATGTCT
>JAIRMA010000051.1 GCA_031259085.1 Christensenellaceae bacterium | reverse complement strand
CAGTTGGTGCAATAAGTGCTACAGTAATCACAGCACTACGATTTATGGCATTATTTAATGCTGTTGGAAGTTTGTTGCCACTAATGTTAGCTGAAATTTATGATTATCAGCAATGGAAGACTGGAAAACGCCTTGAGGGTTTTATACAGACTTTCGCATATGCAGTAGTTTTGATGGCAACACAATTTGCACTATTGATTCCAGCAGTTATTCAAGCGAAAATGGGTTATACTCCAAATACTTATTTTGATAAGGAAGTTCATCAAGTAACAAATGCAGAAATCAAAACTGCTTTAGATTATTATAAAACCGCATTAATAATCTCAATCATATCGGGTGCGCTCTTCATATTAGTGATGTTGTTTTATAACTTAGACAAAAATAAATATGAAAAGATCATGGCAGAGTTAAAAGAAAAGAATTTAAATACTGAAATTAATCAGACTAACGATGAAGATTTAAATACAACAAATCCGACTGATGGGAGCATAGAATCTCTAGCTGAAGATTTAAAATCAGAACATATAAACACTATCGAAACTGAAAACAATCAAGCAGTTTAGTTTAAATAGAAACAAGTATGGAGTTTACACAGAATACTTAAAAATAGCGAGAAATCAAGTTAATAGTTTTAACACACATTAACTGCACAAGTGTAACAATTTTTTCACAGTGCATTGTTAAATAGATTAATGTAAAGTATCATAAAACTATAACATTAACTATAACGTTTTAGTCTATGATTGTTAATTTATCAATATTAGGTTTATGTGGCATGTTCCTTTCGGCGCTGTACCCTAGTAAAACACCCATTCCACATTCATAACCATCTGGGAATTCTAATTTTTCTTTGAATTCGTTCCCTCGGCTTCCTGCAAAACAGAATGCGAGAAAGCCACAATGACAATTATCAACCCCAAGCGAAGTTGCTGCTAAAGAGATGGTCTGTGCTACAATTCCTAAATCAATGAGCTCAGCTCCTTTGGGGAACGTCTCTTTAATTGCAATAATTATTAATGCGGGAGCTCCATAAAACAACTTTCCTCCGCGCTTTAAAATTCGATCATACAGTGACTTGTCTGGGAATTCTGATAATACTTTAAGTCCTTCTTCATCAAGCTCCTTGATTATTTCCTGATTTGTAACCATTATAATTTGCCAGTTTTGTCGATTCATCCCACTAGGTGATGCTAAACCAGCCTTTGCTATCGAAAGTAAATCCTGCATGTTAACCTGAGTGTCCCCGAATTTTCTGCACGAATAGCGGTTTATAATACATTTAAGTGTATCGTTCATGTTTTATCTCCTAAATAGTATTCACATGTATAAATCATTTACAAGGATGGGATGCTCAATCTAACGCAATAAAATTTATGTATCAGCTAAGTTATTATTCTAGAACAAATCATAATTTTATTTAATTGTGATACGTTAAATTTGGCATGCTTAAAAAGTTTTAAGTAAAAAGTAGAGCTATAACAACTATAAAATACTCGCCTAAAAAACCATGAAGCGAATATAAGAATATTAATAATTAATAAAAAGTGTGGTGCCGAAAGTGGGACTTGAACCCACACGATGATAATCATCTGCGGATTTTGAGTCCGCCGCGTCTGCCATTCCACCATTTCGGCACAATCAATTATCGATCTAGTATTAGTTTAACATATTGTATTAATTTATGCAAGCAAAATAAATATGTCATGCACAAGCAATTTCAGGAGTTAATTTTTAATCCAGTATTTAAGCTTGAAAAATATTTACTTAACAGTCAAGTCAAAATATTCATTATGCGCTTTCAAAATTAGTAATATAAAAATATTGAAATTTAACATATTTTAATGTATAGTATATGTCTTGAGGCATGAGAAAATGTTGACAAATAAAAATATTTAAAAAAACATTTAATATTTAAGTAAATTTTAAAATAGTTATACAAATAAGTTGACAATTGCCAATCAAGTATGATATTCTATGCCAGCATCCTTCTTGAGGGTGTAATTTTTTGTAAAAATCGCATTTAATGACGATGCGAGCGAGGAAGTTATTATGCGAGATAAAATTACACTAGCGTGTACTGAATGCAAGCATAGAAATTACGATACAAACAAAAACAAAAAAAATGATCCTGACAGGATAGAGTTAAAAAAGTATTGCCGTTTCTGCAAAAAACATACGAACCATAAAGAAACCAAATAATTAGGAGTTTTATCGTATGGGAAAGAAAGACATTAAACTTGGGAATTTAGATAAACACATCGAGGCCCCTGTGGCTGAGCCTAAAAAAAGCGAGACGCAGAATGCAAGTGCGTCAAAGGGCAACAAGAAAATTTCCAAAAAAAATAAGGTTGAAAAACCAAAAATCAGGACAAGAATCGCAAGAGTTTTTAGAGAAATGATCTCGGAGCTAAAAAAGGTTGATTGGCCTGCATTTCGCGCAACAAAAACTAAGCCTGGGGTTTTGACTAACACTGTTACTGTTTTGACGCTATCTGTGTTTTTCTTAGTAATTATAACAGCTTTCGACATGGGCCTTGCCTCACTGTTAAGAATGCTTGTGGGGGGCGGCAGTTAAGTTGTGTCAGTTTGATTATTTCAAAACGAGACGCCTTATAACGAGGAATGATGGATAATTACGAAAATGCAAAATGGTATGTAATACACACATACGCATCATACGAGTCAGTTGTTAAAAACAACCTTAACAAGATGATTGAGAATAATGGATTGCAAAATTATATATTTGAGATCGAAATTCCAGTTGAGGAAGAGGTTGTAGAAAAGAACGGGAAGAGAAAGATTGTTGAGCGTAAAAAGTTTCCAGGCTACGTATTCTTAAAAATGGTACACACCGATCAAGTGTGGTACATGGTTGCTAATACGAGAGGAGTTACTGGTTTTGTAGGGCCTTCATCTAAGCCATTACCATTGTCACAAGATGAGATTAAAAGAATGGGGCTTGAAAAGGTCACCACCAAAGATTTCAATATATATGTAGGTGATAATGTTCGTATCATATCTGGAGCATTAGATACATTTGTAGGTATCGTGGAAGAAGTGTATGAGGATAAACAAAAGGTAAGGGTGTTTGTTCAAATGTTTGGCAGGCAAACACCTGTTGAACTTGATTTTTCACAAGTTGAGAAAATATAACTAATAAAGAATCAAATTCTTTAGTTAGTTGAAAATGCATGGGAGGACAGCAAATCTAATGATGTTGTCCGATAGAACCTAAATAGTCGGAGGAAATGACTATGGCAAAGAAAATAAATGCAGTTGTAAAGTTGCAATTACCAGCAGGGAAAGCGACTCCTGGACCACCTGTAGGATCTACACTGGGTCCACATGGTGTTAATATTCCCGCTTTTACGAAAGAATTTAATGAAAAAACATTACCACAAGCAGGACTGATAATTCCTGTAGTAATAACAATTTTTGCGGATCGTTCTTTTACTTTTATTTTGAAAACACCACCTGCTGCGGTTTTGATAAAAAAAGCCTGTGGGTTAACAAGTGGTAGTGCTAAATCAAATAGAGATAAAGTTGCTAAAATAACACGAAGTCAAATAACTGATATTGCAAAAACTAAGATGCCAGATCTTAACACAACATCATTAGAACAGGCGACTAGTATGATAGCTGGTACAGCTCGTAGTATGGGCGTTGTCGTGATTGATGATTAATTAAGGAGGTATCAATAATGAAAAGAAGCAAAAAATATGTTGATTCACTAAAAATTTTCGAGAAGAAAAAGGTATATGATCCTAGTGAAGCATTGAAGTTAGCGATTGACACAGCTAAAGCGAGGTTTGATGAGACAATCGAACTTGCTGTTAAATTAGGTGTTGATCCGCGCCATGCTGATCAACAAGTCAGAGGTGTTGTAGTTTTACCCCATGGAACGGGAAAGACTATGCGTGTCTTGGTTATAGCTAAGGGCACAAAAGCTGATGAAGCACAAGAGGCTGGTGCAGACTATGTGGGTGGCGACGAAATGGTCGCGAAAATCCAAAGCGGTTGGTTTGACTTTGACACTTGCGTTACAACTCCTGATATGATGGGCGTTGTAGGGCGCTTAGGTAAGCTTCTAGGTCCTAAAGGTTTGATGCCAAACCCAAAAAGCGGAACTGTTACGATGGATATAGCTAGGGCCATTCGTGAGATTAAAGCTGGTAAGGTTGAATATCGTGTTGATAAAACGGCAATAATACATGTTCCAATTGGTAAAAAGTCATTTGGTGCAGAAAAATTGTTAGAGAATTTCGATTCGTTGATGGAGGCAGTAGTAAAATCAAAACCTGCTGCTGCAAAAGGACAATATCTTAAAAGTATAGTTGTCGGGTCTACAATGGGCCCTGGTATTAAAACTGTATTTAAGGGATAGCATAAAACAATAAAATATTTGTTTTTCTTCAAAGACCGTTTGTGCCTAACCGCTTAAATTTGCAAACGCAGAGGAAATAAAGTCGTTTATAGAGGCTTCATTTCTTTACTTTGAAATGAGGCTTTAAATATAAGTGACGAAAGTCAAAAATAATCTAGGAGGTTATAATGGCATCATCAATAATCAGAGAACAAAAAAGCCAGCAAGTGGCTGAGATCCAAGATCAAATAACTAATGCGAAAAGCGTTATGTTGATTGATTATAAAGGTATAACTGTTCTTCAGGATTTGGAATTACGTAATGCGTTTAGAGCAAAAGGCGTAGTTTATCGTGTGCTAAAAAATCGTCTTGTTAAGATAGCTTTTAATAATTTAGGTCGTACTGAATTTGACGAAGCTTTAAATGGGCCAACTGCGTTGGCTATGGGCATGACTGATGTAATAGCACCTGCAAAAATAGTAATGGAAAAATCGGTCGCTTTTAAAAAGATGACAATTAAATGTGGTTTAGCAGAAAACATTTTTATGGATGCTGAACAATGTATGGCTTTTGCACAATTGCCATCAAAAGAAGTACTGATAGCACAAGTGCTTGGGTTATTCCAGGCTCCAATCGCTGCTTTCGCTCGTGTTATAGATGCTATAGCACAAAAGAAAGCTGAGGCATAATCGCAGTCGATAGCGTTATTTCGACAAATTATATTCTAGGAGAATAATAATGGCAGATATTAAAAAAATAATCGAAGAGATTAAAGAGTTAACAGTGTTAGATTTAAATGCATTGGTTAAAGAACTTGAAATTGAATTTGGTGTAAGTGCCGCAGCTCAAGTTGCTGCTTCTTCTGGTGCAACCGCACAAGAGGCAGCGCCAGTTGAAGAAAAGACTGAATTTGATGTCATCATTACAGCAATAGGACCTACAAAAGTACAGGTTATCAAAGCTGTTAGAGAGGCAGTTTCCGGATTAGGTTTAGTCGAAGCAAAGCAATTAGTTGAAAGTGCGCCAAAAGCTGTAAAAGAAGGTGTCACAAAAGATGTAGCTAATGCAATTGCTGAAAAACTTAAGGCAGCTGGGGCTGAAGTCGAAATTCGATAAGGATCAGATAAGAGCAAATTAGTATTTTTATAAGGAAATAATTCAAAAGATTCCAATAAACTAATATGATTTGTGGTATTAATCATTTCGTTATTGATTTTTTATAACTATATATTTATAAACAAATTCGTGCATATGAGGTCACACTAGTTCCTGTGTGAAAGTTTAATATCACTTTGTTTATAATATATAGCATTCTAAACGACCATGTGCGTATGTTTTAAATACCTGTCTTTCAAATATTAATTTTTGAATTTCTATATTGATCAATTCATACAAAGTGAAATAGTAATTTTATTAGTAAAACATAAAATAGTTATTTTGCGATGCGATCATGTAAAATTGTCTGGCAATAGTTTCATTATAGATATTTAATAAATCTCAATTAGAATATGTTTAAATTTTAAATAATTTTTTAATTTTCAAATCATATTATAAAATTTGACATACTGATAAAAATGATATATACTAATTTGACTCATTATTTGTGGGTGTAGTTCAATGGCAGAATACTAGCCTTCCAAGCTAGGTATGTGGGTTCGATTCCCATCACCCGCTCCAATATTGAGCCTGTAGCATAGTGGATAGTGCAACGGCCTTCTAAGCCGTAGGCCGGGGGTTCGAATCCCTCCAGGCTCGCCACTAATAATTATTAACATAACAAAGAGGTCTTATGGTAGGTATAGCTCAGTTGGCAGAGCGCCGGATTGTGGCTCCGAAGGTCGTGGGTTCAATTCCCATTACCTACCCCACCTGATTGTTGGGGTGTAGCCAAGTGGTAAGGCACGGGACTTTGACTCCCGCATGCGATGGTTCAAATCCATCCACCCCAGCCAGCACGATCTATTAGCTCAGTTGGTAGAGCATTTGACTTTTAATCAAAGGGTCCCGGGTTCGAATCCCGGATGGATCACCAAATTATTAGGTACCTGAAAAGGTGCCTTTTTTTAATAAGCAATCGGAGTTTTTATCAAAGTTAATTGAGAATCACGATCACATAAGTGGATGATTTTAATTGGCAATATTGTATTAGAATTGTAAATTAGCAGTATTATTTTGCTGTATAGATTTAGATAAGTGCTAGTGTTATGATCAATTAATATTGGTGTCATAGACGAAATTAAAAATTGTACAATAATTCTAAAAATGTAAGGATCCGCTTTTAAGATAAATAATGACAACGAGCTGTTATTTATCAAGTGTAGAGAAAAAATTGAAATACATAAGGTTATGATAAAAAAACAGCATTATTTCAATCCTAATTTTAGGATAACACGGCTTTGAGATTTAGATTAAACAAGAAACTATCAACAGCATTAGTTGGCTAAATATCGAACATAGAGTCTTGCGATTATGTCTGTCTATAAGTCAGGTTTATTAGTTACATAACTAAATAATCATAACTCGTAGTAATTTTTAACTGTTATTTTTGACTTCTCTGTTTAACTATTTAATTTGCAATTGATTACTGATTATGATATACTATTCAATTCAAAAAGGCTATGCAATTTATAGTCTGAGTTAAGGTTAAACAACATATTAGATATGATTAAATTGCAATTTTTGTTTTTTAGTTGTATTAGAAATTTGGGCGTGAATTTAACAACAAGAAGAAAATATTGATATATTTTATTCTGAGTAGACTTATGTGACAAATTGATTAGAGATTTATTAAACTCATTAAACTTTATTTGATGGTATAATATAATTCGCTAATCATCAATCTATTATTCAAAAGTACTATCTGAGAGTTTAAAAGTATTGAAAATGTATAATTAGAGCAAGAATAGTAATTAGTTGCCAATAAATTTAAGTGATAAAGCTCTTGCTGTAATGACAATTCGTAAAAGGATAGAGATGATTTGATTCTAGGTCTACTTAACAAAAAAATATATAAGGTTATGTATTATAAGATTTGCTCCATAGCAAAAGTGAGTACAATCTTATAAATCTAGAATAGCAAGTTAAAAATATTAACAAATGTGTAACACAATTATTCAAGGCCACGTGCTAAAGTGATTCGTACTATCTGTATGGGATAGAGAAATAACTTACGATGTTATTATCTAAAGATGATAAATGAAAATTATATTACTAATTCTGTGTAGAAGAAACAATAATATTTTTGATGATAGGGGTATTAAATGATGAAACCAAAAATAAAAATCAGCTAGGAGATTGCTATGGTGATAATATTATACTCTATACTAGGTTTAATAGGTGCTTTGATAACCTTCATGGTAATCAGGACAGTTCTTACCAAACCTATTCCTGTACCCAAAAGCGAGTTTGTTCCAAATGGAGTTGACAAGGATCTTGTGGCGCAACATTTATCTGGTGCTGTACAATTTGAGACAGTAACTTTAACAAACCCACTATCTGAAACTGATGTATTTTTCAAACTTCAAGAGTATATAGAGAAATGCTATCCATGTATTTTTGAGAGAGCTAAAAAAACGCTTATAAACAGATATTCAGTGATTTATGTTGTAGAAGGAACAGATAAGGACTTATTGCCAATTGCCATGTTAGCTCACCAGGATGTAGTCCCAGCTCCCATTGAGGGTTGGATTGTCCCACCATTTAGCGGAGAGATAAAAGATGGTTATGTCTATGGCCGCGGCTCACAAGACATGAAATCACAAATGATAGCATCCTTAGAGGGTCTAGAAATACTATTAAAAGATGGGTTTATTCCAAAGCGCACAATATATTTTTGCTTTGGGCATGATGAGGAATTGCGTGGTACGGAAGGTGCTAAACAAATATCTAAGTATTTACAAGATAAAGGAATACGTTTTGAGTATGTTCTGGATGAAGGTGGGACAATATTAGACGGAAAGATGTTGGGGATAGATAATAAAATAGCTTTAATAGGCATTTGTGAAAAGGGATACGCTGATTTCATACTAGAAGTTGAAAAACCTGGTGGTCATGCATCTAGCCCGACTAGACGCACGGCAGTTGGTTTATTAGCTGAGGCGGTATATTTTACCGAGTTATCACAGAGGCCAACATTTTTTGCAAAACCAACAAAAGACATGTTTAAGGCACTGGCACCATACATGAAACCCATATTCAAATTTTTATTTGTGAATCGTGATATATTGTCCCCATTACTTAGGCTAGTCTTATCAAAGGCACATCCCATGACTAACAGCTTAGTTAGAACAACTATCACGCCAACAATGGCAAAAGGAGCAGACGCTCCTAATGTATTGCCCCCTAGAGCTAGTGCAAATATTAATTGCAGAATAAATACAGGTGAAACAATTGAATTGATTCATAAGCATATTAAAAAAGTGGTTGGTAAAAATGTTAAAGTAAGAATTGACGATGGTAGCGTTAACCCATCTGAAGTGTCTGATATAACCAGTCCAGGGTATAATATTTTGAAGAAAACGATAGCTGAAGTTTATAATGGTTATATAACTGCGCCATTTCTTTTTATTGCTGCTACTGATTCAAAACATTACTATCCGCTTTCTAAAAACGTGTACAGGTTCACTCCATTTGAAAAGACAGAAGATGATGCATCACGTATCCATGGAATAAACGAGAGACAAGATATAAATGCTCTAGCAGTAGGAGTTGAGTTTTATATTCGATTATATCAAAATTCGTGTAATTAGTTTTCAAAACGGATTGTTATTGATACAGAAGGTACACTATGGGGCGTGAAGATTTCATAACTAATAAATTAATAACGTTGTTTGTTTTAGAAAAATTAGAAATTCCAATTAATGAGGATGTTTTTCTACAAATTTGCTGTATAGACAACAGCTGGATTCCATATCTGCTTTGTCAACAAGTTATATATGATTTGTTAAAGAGTGGATTTATTTCGAAGACGCGTGCGCCTGTTACAAATAAAAATTTTCTCACACTTACTGCTGATGGTCGCGCATGCATCGCACATTTCTATGGTGACATACCAATAAACACAAGAGAAAATATTGCTGTTTATGTAAAGAGAGAAAGGATAAATTATAAAAAAAGACAGGAATTTGAAGCTGATTATTACAAAAATACAGATGGTACATTCACTGTAATTTTGAAAATTCTTGACGTCGTTAAACCGATTATGGAATTAAAATTTATAGTGGCAAATCGGGCAATTGCCACTGCTATATATAATAGCTGGCAAGAAAAAGCACATGAATTGTATATGGCATTAAGCGATGTCTTATTAGACCCTGTCTAAATAATGGTGAGTCGCATCCAAAGAATGCAATTATTGTTGATATGATTGGTTGATTTTCACATATTATTCATCATACTAATATTGACATTACTAATGCAAGGTTATATTATAATACTTATACAGTTGTAATTTGTTTAACTTATAAATTACAACTGTGAATGATTTAAAACCAGAGGAAGAAATGTTTAGTGCACTTGTAGTAGAAGATGATAAAAATACTCGGCGTCTTATTGTCAGAATTCTTAAAAATGACGGATATACAGTTTTCGATGCTGAAAATGGAAGTGTGGCGCTCACATTAATGGAGCATGAGCATATTGATATAATATTGTTAGATGTAATGATGCCAGTAATGGATGGATATGAATTTACGACGAGACTTCGTGAAGCTGATATTATGACACCTATTATAATGATATCTGTTAAACAAGACGCAGTTGATAAAAAGCGTGGTTTAAAATTAGGTGTTGATGACTACATGGTTAAGCCATTTGATGAGGAGGAGATGTTGCTACGAATGAAGGCTGTTTTGAAGCGTTCAAAAATAGTTTCATCGAGAAAGATTGTTATAGGTGAAGTCGAGTTAAACTATGATGCCTTAACTGTAACTAGATGTGGTCATGAGCAGATGTTGCCCAAAAAAGAGTTTTTATTATTATTCAAACTATTATCATCACCAAACACAATATTCACTAGATATCAGATCATGGATGAGTTATGGGGCATGGATAGCAATTCCGATGAGCGAACAATCAATGTACACATTAATAGATTAAGAGAACGCTTTGGAGATTATCCTGAGTTTGAAATAGTTACTGTAAGGGGACTAGGATATAAAGCAATATATGATGATCATTCTAAATGATATTTTTAGAACTTATCGGAGATGGAAATGATATCGTTTAAAAATTACTACAAGCAGAGAGTTAAGACTGGACTAGCAGTTAACATAACTGGCATGGTTTTGACTGTAATGCTATTGTCTGTTGGAAGTATAGCCATATTTTATTCAGTATTATTTGAACGAGGTGTATTGGGACTTAGCGTTAATATTGCACCATTACTATTCTTTATAATGCTCTTATTCCCCAGTGCCGCGCTCGGGACACTAGGTACGGCTCTTCTTTCAAGGGCAGTAATAAGGCCTTTAACAAAACTGGCAGTAGCATTGAATATGGTAAAAAACGGTGATTATTCGATACGATTAGCTGTAGATAAGCATAAGAAATTTGTTAATATTTCACAGGATTTCAACGAAATGGTAGCAAAATTATCCGAGGTTGAAACCTTAAGAGATGATTTTATAATTAACTTTACTCATGAATTTAAAACTCCAATAGTATCGATGCGTGGATTTGCTAAATTATTAAAGAATGGAAACTTATCTGAAGAAGATAAAACCGATTACTTGGATATAATAATAGATGAATCAGAAAGGCTAACCCAGCTTGCAACGAATGTATTATTGTTGTCAAAAATCGATGGGCAATCGGAACGTTTTTCTAAAAAAGAATTTAGCTTGGATGAACAATTGCGTCAATGTGTGCTGTTGCTCGAACAAAGATGGAGTGTAAAAAATATAAACTTAGAAGCCACATTAGACGAGTTTAAAATAGTGGCTATTGAAGATTTACTACATCAGGCTTGGTACAATTTAATAGGGAATGCCATTAAATTCACGCCAGACAGTGGTACAATATTAGTTACGTTAAGAAGCAATATGGGCGCTGCAGTAGTGACTATAACAGATACAGGGTGTGGGATGAACACAGAAACGCAAAGGAGAATATTCGATAAGTTTTATCAGGGAGAGCGGTCACATACTACAGAGGGTAATGGCCTTGGGCTGACTATCACTAAAAAAATAATTCACTTACATGGAGGATTGATAACCGTAAGAAGTGATGAAGGGCATGGTACAACATTTACTATAGTACTGCCAGGTGAAATTCCAAGTTAAACGCTTTAGCTGATTAAGAAGCTTGAATTGATTAAAGTCATATAACTAAAAAAGCACGTGTTATATTATGAAAAGATTCAAAGCATTTTAAAGCGGCAATTTAAAGGCAAAGCAATCTAACAAGTCAAGTTTTAAGAAAAAACAAAATATTTTTGCCAATTAAATCACACAAAAAAGTGGTGTATGGCTCTTTATTAATTTGAAGCATTTGAAATATAAAGAATTTAAATAGTCAATTTGATAGTAATATTGAGCATTAGTATATGTTTAATTTAAAGGGTGGTTATCTGAAATCGCAAAATAAATTTAAATAATGCGTCTAAAAATGTCCCCAGATTGAACCTTAGGCGATTTAATTTTAACAATTTGTTGGACGAGTTTTACATCTGAGATTACATTATTATTTGAATCGATTATTTGATCTACAATAAAAGATTTTCGAAATGATTCACCAGGTGATAGTATCTCAAGTTGGTCACCAGTTTTAAAACGATTTCGCATCTCAACGGTTGCGTATCCATCCAAATAATCTAAAACCATTGCTACGAAAACAGAATTTCCAATTTTAATACTGGCTGATTCTAGAATAGTTTTATCAATGTCTTCCCCAAAAAAACCGCGAGTATAATCACGATGATTTAATTGTAATAATTCTGTCTCATAATCATATAAGTTGGGAATATTGTTAAATTGAGAAAATTCATTAAGTGCTCTGTTATAGGCATTGATAACTGTAGCAAGATAAAACTCACTTTTCATTCGACCTTCGATTTTGAATGAATTGACACCTGCATCTATAATAAAAGGGAGATCACTGATAAGATTTAAATCCTTACTATTCATGAAATATGTGCCACGTGTATCTTCTTCAATTTTCAGCGGTGACTCAGGTGCTCTAGGATCGACCAAATCAAACTTCCATCTACACACCTGTGAACAATTGCCTCTGTTTCCGTCTCTGCCTGTAAAGTAGCTGCTCAAGAGACACCGCCCACTATATGATACGCACATTGATCCATGTACAAACATCTCAAGCTCTACGTCAGGATTGTTCTTATGAATATCCTCAATTTCATTAAGAGTCAATTCTCTACCTAATACAATTCGATCAAATCCTAATGACTTCCAAAATTTAACTGCAGCAATATTAAGAGTATTAGCTTGGGTTGATAAATGCAAACTAAGTCCTGGGGCTACAAGCTTTGCGATATAAAACACACCAGGATCACTTATAATAATTGCATCGACTTTTGCATCGTACAAAAACTTAATATATTCTGAAATAGTTTTTAAATCATCGTTTTTTGCATAGATATTTACAGCTACATAAATTTTCTTAGATAATGAATGTGCATAATCGACCGCGGACAAAATTTCATTGTCGGTAAAATTATCTGAATTAGAGCGGAGTGAAAAATCTTTTCCAGCGATATATGCTGCATCTGCTCCATAATAAAAAGCAAGTATGAGTTTAGAGAAATTCCCGGCTGGTGCTAAAAGTTCTGGTCGTGGATACACTAATTTACCCCTTTAATTAAATTATTTAGATGATCCTGTAGCATTAAAACTATATCCATATTAGCGTCTTGTATGTTTGCATATGGATTTATTATTCCTAAATCTGCGTACTTGGTAAACCCCATTGTGTGAAATGGTTTTAGTTCATACGTTTTAATATTTTTAAAATATTTCACAAGGTAGAAATATTTATTAATGTCTTCAATTGTGTCATTTTTGGAAGGAATAATAACGGTTCTTAAAATGACAGGGATGTTTGACTGGTTTAAATATTCTAAGGATTCAATTACTGTCTTGAATACATCAGAACCGCATTCAGATTTATACAATTCCGCTGTATTAAATTTCAAATCCGCAATGACAAAGTCTAATGAATTATATAATGTTAGAACAGAATCATTTAATATAGAGATAGAAGAGTCAATAGCAACATTTATGTTAGATGCCTTTAAGATTTGAATGACTTCTAATATAAAGTCAGCCTGTAATAGAGGTTCGCCACCAGTAAATGTAACCCCTCCTCCTCTTGAAAAATAAGGTTTAAATCGCAAAATTCGCTTTGCGAGCGAATCTGGTAAAACCTCTTGTCCAGCATTAAAGGTCCATGTATCAGGGTTATGGCAAAACGCACAACGGAGATGACACCCACTCATAAAAACAGCGGTACGTATCCCACGTCCCTCAAATGTTGCAAAGCTTTCAAGTGAATGGATAAAGCCTATCATAAATTATAACGAAGAATGGAATGTGCGATTAATAACTTCTTTTTGTTGCTTCTTGTTCAGTTTGTTGAAATTTACTGCATAGCCACTAACTCGAATTGTGAGGTTTGGGTAATTTTCGGGATGCTCCATAGCGTCGATTAATTTATCTTTATTTAACACATTAACGTTTAAGTGATGTGCCTCTTGTGAAAAATAGCCATCTATTAATGATACCAATCGATCAGCGCGTTCATTAGCAGATGATCCAAGCACATCTGGAGTGACTGTAAAGGTATTAGAGATGCCATCCCTACAGCAATCGAAGCGCAATTTAGCAACTGAATTCAAACTAGCCATTGCCCCGCAAGTATCTCGCTGATGCATTGGATTAGCTCCAGGCGCAAAAGGCTCGCCTAGCTTTCTTCCATCAGGAGTAGAACCTGTTTTCTTCCCGTAGACAACATTAGATGTTATAGTCAGAACAGACAAGGTATGTTTTGCATTTCTATAGGTCTTAGTTTTTAAGAGTTTTAAGTAGAAATCCTCTACGATCCATCTTGCAATATCATCAGCACGATCATCATCGTTTCCATATTTAGGAAATTCACCTTCTGTGATATAGTCAATAATCAGTCCATTCGAATCTTTAACAGGCGTGACACTTGCATATTTAATCGCACTCAAGCTATCAACTAAAACACTGAGCCCGCATATTCCAAAGGCCATTAAGCGTTCCACAATAGTATCATGAAATCCCATCATCAGACGCTCATATGCATATTTGTCGTGCATAAAATGGATTACGTTCAATGTGTTTACATATAAATTTGCAAGCCAACTACTATATTTGTCGTATTGTGTTAAGACTTCATTATAATCCAATTTTTCAGCGTCGAAAATTTTGCCTTCAGGGCCTACTAAGACCCCACTAATTTCATCACGGCCTCCGTTAAGGGCCATTAGTAATACTTTTGCAAGATTACAGCGCGCTCCAAAATATTGAGTTTGCTTTCCTGTTTTGAGTGCCGACACACAACATGCGATGGAATAATCATCACCATACTCAGAGCGCATAACATCATCATTTTCGTATTGTATAGAATCAGTATCTATACTGACTTGTGCGCAGAAAAGCTTATATTTCTCTGGAAGCTTCTCGCTCCACAGTATTGTAATATTAGGTTCAGCAGATGGATTTAAATTGTACAGTGTTTGTAAAACTCTATATGAAGTTTTTGTAACCATGTGTCGACCATCAATCGTTACGCCAGCTTCAGACATCGTAACCCACACAGGGTCACCTGCAAAAAGATCGTTATAAGCAGACGTTCTCAAATGTCTTACCAGCCTGAATTTAATAACCAAATCATCGATGAGCTCTTGCGCTGTTGTTTCAGTTAAGATTCCAATATCAATGTCACGTTTAATATATATATCAATAAATGTTGATATTCTGCCCACAGAATTAGCTGCACCGTTCTGTTCTTTAACTGCGCCTAAATAACCATAATAAAGCCATTGTATGGCCTCGCGTGCGGTTCTAGCAGGACGGGTGATATCGTCACCATATTGAGCCGCCATTTCAATTAACTCTTCCATAAATTGAATTTGTTTAAACAGCTCTTCACAAAGGCGTATGTTGTTTTCTGTCATAGCCTTTTTACCAAGCGAAGCCTTATCTAAATTTTTCTGCTCTATCAAATAATTCATGCCGTATAAGGCAAGCCGTCTATAATCACCTATGATGCGGCCTCTGCCATATGCATCAGGGAGTCCTGTTATTACTCCAGATTTGCGAACTTTGCGCATTTCATCTGTATAAACTCTAAAAACTCCATCGTTATGAGTTGTACGGTATTTGAATGCGCTTATTAGTGATTCATCAAGTTTATATCCATATTCTTCACAAGCCCCCACGCTCATTTTTATCCCACCGAAAGGATTTACAGAACGTTTAAGTGGCATATCAGTTTGAAGTCCATAAATGACCTCATCATCTTTACTTAATATATATCCAGGTTTCCACGACAAAATTGATGAAATTCTCGAAACATCAATATCAAGCACTCCCCCCGCATCACTCTCTTTTTTTAAAAGATTTTGTACTTCATTTATGACTTTTTCTGTGCGTGGAGTGGGTCCTTGTAAAAAATCAGCATCCCCATCATAATTAGTGTAGTTAAGCTGGATAAAGTTGCGAACATCTATTTTTCTATTCCAGCTCCCTTTTTTAAATCCTTCCCAAGCATCGTTCATCATAAAAAACTCCTTCTCATTATATATAAATAATCAAATTATGAGTTAATTTAATTACATCATTCATATTATACTACTATATATTGATTTAATAAAAAATTTAGACACAATATATTATTATCATATAAAAATACGAATTAATAATAAAAAAATTCATTAGGCTACTGTGATGTAATTTTATCAAATATAAAGTAATTTGTAAATTAAAAATACTTCTTTGAATGAGACAAAACTCTAAGATAAATGTAAAACACTAGATCATACAACACACGTTGAAAGTTATAGCAAATGAACAATAATAAAAACGGGGGATAATCCGATTTAATGGCTTTATAAGTTTCTCTTGTTGTAAGAACAGCAAACCATTTTCTGAATTCTATGCATATAAATATTAAATCAAGGGGCCTGGCAATACCATTTTCTAAAGATATACACGGGACCCTCGAATAATCTTTGTCAGTATTAAAATCAAATTATTCCAGTTCATTGCCAGCTCAATGCCTTAAATAACGATGATTTTTAAATATCAGATGTATTAGTGTTGTGATATTAATCATCAAAATCATTTGTTGTAGCAGATTCAGTTTTACTAGAATTCAAAAGCTCAATGTGATTGATTTCGTCTGGGGTTAGATTATAAAGCTCATAGAATTCTTTATCAGAGAATGCCCTATCACTCTCTGGCATTATTGCCCTTATTTGATTGATAAAATTTTTGCCTTTACCACCTGTTGTGTTAACATCATTAATGATCAATTTAAAGATCTTTGAATTAAAGAATGAACATAGGAATTTTAGGTTGCTTCCATAAACCATGTAGCATTTGTTGTTAATATAAAATCCATTAGTGTCCATAACCGCGTTCATATCTTCACTTATCTCACGATATATAATTTTTGGTTTTTCTAATTGACTAATTGACATACAATATTGTAAATGGTATGGAGTTTTACCTTTACTCGTTCGTTTTACGAGCTTATCTGAAAATTTATCAAGGTGGGCCTTTATTGCTGGATAGTCATTAATATTAACAGCAGGGATCCGAATATGTTGATCATCATAATAACCGTTATGAGTCGTGATTAAATATAGGTTTGCAAAATTAATCCTATTCTTAACTATATCTCTACCTCTCAAAATAGGTTTTAAAATCTCATCTGATTTCGGATCTTCAGCTATGATTTCTTGTCGTGTTATTTCATCTATAATGAATGCGTCATTATATCCAGTCAATATTCCACGATTGGTTTTTATATCCCATTTTTCAAGTGGCACGCCGTTTTTGATGATTTTATTCTTAATTGATACTTCTATCGGATTTAAAATCGTCCAATTCTCATTCTGACTAAACGCCATTTTAACTGAATTGAGCTTTATATAATGAGCTATGTTTTTAAGATTATCCTCATGATATGAGACCGCTGTTAAATTATTTTGATTCACAGCTTTCTGAAGTGTAATGATATTTGTGTCTACTGTCGCACTACTAAACCTGCCTGCGCCTAAATCTATCAAGCTAATAGGATTAGTGTTTT
>JAIRMA010000003.1 GCA_031259085.1 Christensenellaceae bacterium | reverse complement strand
GTTTTCATGAAGCCCACGCATTCGATCAAAAACCTCATGCATAGTGAGATTTTCAACATCGTCATCTGAATTCTCATTTTGGCTACTCGTCACGCTACTAATATCATTAGTGTTTGACCATTCATCTAGCGTGTGATTCTCTATACAGGTACTTTTTGTGTTTTCGTTTAAATCGCTATTTGTCAAATCAGCTCTCCTCTGAATTATTAGTATTTCTAGTTAATTATGAATGCCATTAAATTATACTAAATAAAATGACATTTGTAAATATTATAATTAAAACTCCTACATGAACTTAACCTTGTAATTTATACTTTTCTGAAATTATCTATACGACCTGGTGAAAATGCTAATTTCCCTCGAAAATGCTCGTTTGTGTCATTTAACTATTAAATTTAAATTTTTGTTTAATTATTCAGATAAATCCTAAATTGTTTGCGCGCTGACATTTTCGATTCAAATTGTGTTATAAAAATCATATAACACGTAGTTTATCAAATCAAATGATACTTAATACAAAATTACATTGATATTGACTGATAAGAAGGCTCAATCCAGGTACTTTCTGAATACTATTATTTTCTATTTCTGTTAACTAGCTAGACAGGCTCAACTTCAGATAATACTTGACAAAATAGTATAATAAATATATAATATATAAGATGAAATTTTCAAATTCTTTTGTAACTTGTTTAACATAATTAACATCTTTTAAGGTTATTTCAAGCTATTTGATTTTGAAATTAATTTATTAAATAACTAATTATAAAGGCACTATTGTTATATAATTTACGACAGAACCATTTACTATAGACTAAGATTATCATTTGGATATTATGTATGTATTATTGATTAATGTACAAATTGTTACAAAAAAATATACTGATGACTGATTATAAAAGGGGACTTAGATGAGAATTAATAAATATCTAGCTACTTGTGGTATTGCATCACGAAGATCTGCAGATGAGATTATAAAAGAGGGTCGTGTAAAAGTTAACGGCAAAACTGTAAAAGAATTAGGCGTTGAGATAAATGTTGATAATGATACAGTCACCGTTGACGGGAATCGAACAACTCTTCGAAAACGCTTCGTGTATATAATGCTCAATAAACCTAAGGGTTGTGTATGCACTGTTAATGATGAACACGGTCGAAAAACCGTAATGGAATACGTTAAACTTGTCGATCCGAATCGTCGGATATTTCCAATCGGGAGGTTAGATTACGACAGTGAAGGCTTGCTACTTTTGACGGATGATGGTGATATGGCATACAAATTAACACATCCTTCTCACGAAATACCAAAGACATATATAGCAAAAACTGAAACTGAGTTATCAAATGAAGCCCTTGAACGTTTAAGATCTGGGGTAGTAATTGACGGGTTTAAGACACATCCCGCAAAAGTCAAGTTGCTTGCAAAAGAGGAAAATGAATTTAGATATGAAATCGTAATTTTTGAAGGCAGGAATCGTCAAGTGCGAAAAATGTTTGCAGAAGTTGACAAACATGTAACTTTTTTAAAACGAACAGGAGTTGGCGACTTAAAGCTCGGGGGCTTAGGTCGTGGACAATCAAGATATCTAACAGAGAAAGAAATAGCGATACTTAATGAGATATAGTTATTTCATCAAGCTAGGTTTATATGTCAAACTTAAAGAAAACAACTAGATACTTTCTTTTACTCTTATTAATTTTCTCCTCAATAACAATGATACTAATATCATGCGGAGATGATGATCGGAGTATTACTATATCATTTGAAACAAATGGTGGTTCCCTTATCGAACCCATCATAAACGAATCGGCTTATTGGTCTACATTTAAGTTTCCAGATGACCCTGTTAAGGATAAGATGTTTTTTGATGGTTGGTATTATGATAAAAATTTTACAAATCCTGTTGACGAATCTAGTTTTGCCCCATCGTCTTCAATAACATTATATGCCTGCTGGGTTAATATTTATTCTTTGTCACTCATAGAATCTCCTTATTTAGGTTTATACTTTTTTCTTGATCACAATAACAATCTTATAGATCATGCAAGATCTGGACAAAATATAACTCTGACTATGCTTTCAGAAACTGGATATACTCTGTCCTATGATACATTTTTAATTCAAACAACAACATACCAAAATATCGAGTTTGATACATTAAATATGCTACCTAGTTTATATGTTATTTCATTTATAATGCCAGCAGAAGATGTAATTGTCACAATATCATCAGAAATAGGATTATATACCATTGAAACAGAAATTGAATCTGGCGCAGCTGATATAATTTTAACACACCAAAGCGCAAAATATAATGAGTCAGTTTCCTTCATAATCTACCCAGAATCTGGTTACTACTATGTTAGTAGTGTTTTAATTGCTAATATCGCTGAATTCGCTGTGCAAAATAATTCATTTATTATGCCTGATTCAGATGTTGTGCTTAAAGTTAAATTGGGCACACTTCAAGCAGACAACATTTTACCATTCACAACGTCCATAACAGGAGAAGGCACTTTACAAGTTGATGAAAACTCTCTAATCCCTGGTGCATATATTAATATTAAGGCAACGGCAGCAGAAGGATGGTACCTAAATCAAATTACAGTAAACGATATTCAACTAAGCTCTTTTTTGCAAATTCCAACGGATGCAGAAAGTATTACTATAAAAGCACTATTTGAACCTGTTAATCAAAATGTACTATATACAGTGAATTGTATGGCAGGTGAATTTGGGAATATTACTGTAGACAAGGTTAGATATTATGCAGGGGAGCACGTGACCTTCAATTCCAATCCAGTTGATTCATATGAATTGGACTCAATTATTGTTAACGATATTTTTTATTCATATACTGATTTTATAATGCCAAAATCTAATATCGTAATTAAACCTGTATTTAAACCTATTAAACACCTTATAACAATCGATGATTCTGTATCAGATCAAGTTTTTGCAAGTGAATCTAGTGCATGTTTAAATCAAGAAGTTTATCTTAATATAACACCTGATCTAAATATGCAATTAAAGTCATTATACGTAAATGACATCGAACTATCAACTAATTTCTTTAAAATGCCTAATGAGCCTGTAAAGATCACAGCCCTGTTTGAAGAATCTACTGCAAGCACTAATACCACTTATACAATACTCCCTTTTGATGATTTTGTCACAGGAGGTAGAGCTACATTAATCCCAAATAAATATTCAGCACTTCTAGGAGAACAAATTTCAGTTGCACTTGACTATTCTGGGAATCTTAAAGTGCTTGCCATGTATTATCATACTACCTCTGGAAACTATCAAATACTTGAGAATACCTTTGTAATGCCTGATAGCAACGTAGAATTGTTAGTTTCATTTTCACAAAGTCCTGATATCAAAGAATATAATCTAATAATATCTGATGACGCTCAATCCATTATTTCAACTGAAAAATCGCTTTACATTACAGGTTCTCCTGTAATTATCAATATAGCAAACGAATATTCTGCGAAAATATCATCTATATACTATTACAATTTACAAACTAAAGTTGAGGTGCCTCTTGTCTTTAACATGCCGGCATCCAATATACTATTATATGTAGATCTTAAATCACCAGATCAAACAAATGGTCAGATAGATCTATACAATTTTTATACTACAACGTCCTCTAAATTTTATGACAAAGGGTTGTTTGTCAGTTATTATGATAGATTCACTAATATAGAAGCTGTATTAATTTATTATGACTTAATATATTATGTGAATTCGGTTTTAGAGATCCTTAAAGTGACTGGGTTTGGTAGTGATTTTGTTTGTTATAACATGACTAACTCTAATGAGGCTGTCAAATTAGCGCAATTCTTATATTTAAAAACTTATCCTCAGAACAATTCAATAGGTGTTATTGATAATTTAGTAATACAGTCAAGCCAAATTGATTACAATCAAGTATATAATATACTTCTAAGTGGTCTTGAATCGTTAAACAATTATGTCATATTTAAACAAGATGCTTTAACTTATGCAATATTTGCATATATCGGTAAGGCTTCAATAATTTCTATACCGTCTAGACATAACGGACTTGCAATCACAAGTCTGTTGAGTCATGCTTTTGATAGTAATAACAATATTACTGCGCTAAATTTAGGCACATTGTTGCTAATTGAATCTGGCGCTTTTGACGCTTTAATACATTTAGTTAAAATTGATTTGAGTAATATAGAGTCAATGCCTGATGATTTATTGAGATATTGCATGTCTCTAGACTATGTATATGTTGATTCTCGCAACAAATATTATGCATCAGTTGATGGTATTTTATATAAGAAATCTGGCTTAACAATATTACGATATCCACCTAAAAAATCAGGAAATACATTCGTCGCAAATACTGTTCAACAAACACTTGCTACAATTGGAGATTACGCATTCTACGGAGCAACTGGATTAGTTTATCTAGATTTAACTGGGATATCCACTATAGGTAACTATGCTTTTCAAAATTGCACATCACTAAAAGGTGATTCTAATGGGCATCTGACCTTATCAACCGTTGTTACAATTGGCACTTATGCCTTCTATAATTGCCCTGAAATTATTAAATTTTCTATCCCTAGACTTGGGTCGGTTTCGGATAGTGCATTCAAAGTCGATTCAAAACAATTAACAATAGAAATAACTAATACAATGTTTTCTAGAGATGTGACGCCAGTTGCATTTACAGAACTAACAAGGAATAATATTACAATATTAACAACCATAAGTGCTTTGGATAGTCTGCGCAAATCAAAAACCTGGGCCTCACTAACTGATAGAGTTAGATTGTCGACCTATGAAAAAGACTGTGCACTCATATTGTTTGAATCTGATGGCTCATATGTCAATTCTATTATAAATCATGATATATATACACCACTATCAAAATTGTCAGTGCCAGTTTATGAGGGTTACACTTTCATGGGTTGGTTTGTAGATAAAGATAAAACAATACCACTCGATTATTATACCGCAATTATTAGCTACATGCAGGAAGCAAATGTGTTGATATTATATGCATTATTTGTCAAGAACGATTCTAATCTGTAATATGGTTCTAATATCCTATATTCATGCATAATCTAAATGTGAATGAATGCAATATCGCCGAAGTGCTTTATTATCTGCATAAATACGCATAAATTCGACTGAGCTGATTATTTATAATATAAGGGGTGGACTATTGATTTTAGTTTTCAAGAAAAAAACCGTTGCTATTGTCTCAGCAATAATCGCAATATCAATAATAGGCATTGCTATCTTAATAGGAATATTCAATGTTGAACATTCTAAAGCTACTTCAAAGCTTATTCCTATATATTACGTGAAAAGCGATTCGAAAAAGGTTGCATTGACATTCGACGCATCTTGGGGCGCAGATAAAACTCGTGATATAATGAATCTATTGGATAAAAATGGAAGTAAATCTACTTTTTTTCTAACTGGATATTGGGTAGAAACTTACCCTGAACTTGTAAAGGAAATTCACCAGCGGGGGCATCTCTTAGGAAATCATAGTGCAAATCATTTACACATGACAACCACGTCCCCATTGGACATGTCCGATGAATTAACTAGCGTGTCTAAAAAGATCCATTCAATAACTGGATATCGTACTGAGTATTTTCGTGCGCCATTCGGTGAATACAACGATGATTTGATAAAATGTGCCGAATCTAATAACATGAAGGTAATACAATGGAATGTCGACACACTTGATTGGAAAGGTACTACTGCTTCTGAAATAGTTAATATTGTGGAATCTAAAACTATTGATGGATCAATTATACTATGTCATAATGATTCTGAAAATATTTTAGACGCACTACCATTAATTTTGGTCGCATTAAAAAACAAGGGTTTATCTCTGGTAACACTTGATGAGTTAATAATTAAATCTGATTATATCATTGATCACGATGGACGACAAATCTCTAATTTAAATAAATAATTGGTAATTTGTTTTCGTATTCAAACTAAGGAGTCATATATGGATAAAATGAACTTATCGATACCAAACAACTCAGTATTTTTGACTGGTAAAGTCTGCAAGGAACTAACTTATTCACATGAGGCATACAGTGAAGGATTTTATGAAACTGAAATAGAAGTATTGCGTTTGAGTCAACAATCTGATATCATTCCGATTACAATCTCAGACCGTTTGTTGCGAGTAAACCCCATAGATATAGGATCTTGTATTAACTTGCACGGACAATTTAGGAGTTATAACAGATCTGTTGATGGAATACCACGTCTAATGTTAACAGTTTTTGTTCGTGATTATCATTTAACGGATGATAGTGAGCATAATCCTAATCAAATTGAAATTACTGGATACATTTGCAAATTGCCTATTTTTAGAGAAACACCCTTTAAAAGAGAAATATGCGATATATTAGTGGCGGTTAATCGTGCATACAATAAATCTGATTATATCCCTTGTATCGCATGGGGGCGGAGTGCGCGTTTTACTGCAACACTACCAGTCGGTTCGAGAGTATCTATAATGGGAAGAATTCAGAGCAGACAATACGAAAAAATGTATTCTGATGGAACGTCAATTAAACGAATTGCATACGAAATAAGTATTACACGCATTACCTTAATAGACGAAGATGGGGCATTTAAATACGTTCCATTCAATAAATCAACTGAATTGAAACCTAATGAATTAGATGTTTCTCAAGAATGCGCAAGCGCTGAATGTTGCGCTAGTGATGATTCATCGTATAATACAGATTCACTTAAAGCATGTGAGACAATTGATACATGCGACAAACAAGAAAATCAATAGCAGGTTATTACATTTGGATAAAATTATAAAAAACTTAGATACTATTTTTGCTCGTGCTCACGAGTCTTGCGCTAGAGTTGGAAGATTAATTGATTCGTTTGAAATTGTTCCAGCAACAAAGACTCGTGATCGTAATGCTATAATGGCACTCGCTCAAGACGGTAGAATAAAAACTTGTGGTGAAAATCGGGTGCAAGAATTTATCTCTAAATACACTAGTATGATTGAATGGGATATGATCGGGCAATTACAAACTAACAAAGTCAAGTATATAATTGATAAAATTAGATTGATTCAAAGTGTAGATCGTGTCGAATTGCTAGAGGAAATAAATAAGCGAGCTGGTGCAATTAATAAAGTCCAAAAAGTATTATTAGAGATCAACACAGGTGCTGAAGATTCCAAAGGTGGTGTCAAGTTTAATGACATCCATTGCCTCGCATTAAAAACTACAGAATATAAAAACATAGAATTATCTGGCATAATGGCAGTTGCACCATTTAATATTGATAAAAATTCTTTAAGAAAGCTTTTCATGAAAACAAATGATGTGTTTATTCAACTTAAACAGGGATTTAACACTGTTAAATATCTTTCAATGGGGATGAGTGAGGATTTCGAAATTGCACTTGAGTGTGGTGCAAATATTATCCGCCCTGGACGCATTATTTTTGAGTGATAACTATGTCCTTTTTTAATTCCATAGCAACTGGTGAAATCAAAAAAACTTGCTAAAAACCCAGCTGATTCTAAAAGGTATCTCGTGCCTTAAACGTGCGCAATTTGCGGGTACTTAAAACATCTAATTTTAGCGAAACTCATGGATTATTAATATTCTTAAAACAGATAATGGGATTATTTTGAACTTTGATACTGAAACAAATCAAGATCTACAAAGAATTTTGACTACATCCGTGGCGCAGTGTATGCGCTCAATTGTAACGTTAATCGATTAAACGATTCATACTTAAGTGTACCTTCAAATCTAAAAATGTTAATGAGTTAAAACTATCTAAATGCATATACAGCACTATTATTATTTTAAATATCGTGAATAGTGTTTTTTTACTTTAACAACCGTCAAAGGGTTCGTGAAATCACGAACCCTTTGATCAAAATTTTATACTAAATTGTTTTTTCAGTATCAGAATATTTATCATT
>JAIRMA010000055.1 GCA_031259085.1 Christensenellaceae bacterium | reverse complement strand
AAAGGAGATATTAAGATATTATTAGATGCCTTCAATATAAATATTCCAATTAAACTCCATAGTAGAGGATCAATCAGAGAAGTAAAATCATCTATTAAAGTATTCAAATAAGAGCTTTTTTATTAAGTGGTGCTCTAAAATATTATATTTGATATTTTACAGTATCGTTAAATTGATTTTGACATATTCGATATAAATTGTGTTTTTAACAAGATTTTTTGGTGATACTTCTTATCATTATGTCAAAACAACTGGCAAACTCGGGTTTTTCTTGAGATAAAATAACCAATAAACATGCTTTCTAGCAGAAGGTTGGTTTTACCCATATACATGATTTTAAATATCGCTAACTAAGGGGATTGCCTCGGCATCATCTATGCATTGATCTGCTGTTATCCCATAGACAGTCGCGACTGTGAATGCACTGATTGCATTTGGTCTCACGTGAAGAACAAAATCTACATTGTTTTTTGAAGAAATAAATGGGCTTAGTATCATATTAGTATTGGGTAATTGATTCGGGGGATAACTTCTGTATATATACACATCTTGCAATTTGTTGCAATAACCAAAAGCAGCATCACCTAAATAATCTACTCTACTACCTAAATACAATGTTTCTATCCCACTTCTTGCGAACGCCTCAGCATATATAATACAACCATCATTTGATGGATTAATATATACGGTTTTAAGAGAGCCTATATTTGAAAATGCATTTCTAGCAATATACTGTATAGAATCTGGCGCTATGAATGTATCTATGTTAACTCCAGTAAAAGCAGATTCCATTATCATCTCGAGATTTTCCAGCTTGTTAAATCCTTTGTTTGATATTGTTCCTACACAAATATTTTCTAATTTAGAATATCCCGCAAACGCATATGCGTTAATTATCTTCAATGTGCTAGGCAAAATAATCGTTACAATATTATTATTTGCCACGTACTCCCCAATCTCAGTAACGTATTTTATTTGCTCCCCCTCTTGTGTTCTTATTAAAATTGCAGATGGAATATATTCAGTTTCACTGTTTTGATTAGATTGGTTTAAAATATACGTGATTTTAACTTCATCATTTTCTAATAACTCATATCCGTATTCAGATCCTGACGTGGCATCCCTTAATGAGAGTGCCAAGACATCATAAATACGGGGAAAATAACTAACCCCCCATCCTTTTAGTCTATATGCTGTTACATCAGGCACTAAATATTTTACTTGACCTGTTGCTAGCCCTGTTAAATAAGGACTATTTACAGATGGTGGATCAGTCGCATAAATATATACAGTAACCAATTGTGTGTTCCCATAAAAAGGTGACTCATCATACAGTTTGAATTGCATTGATGTTATTTTTATGGTTTCCATCGCGGATGATTCAAATGAATATTTGCCTAACCTGGTTAATTTGCTATTCTCACTAAACACTATATTGACTAACTTAGTATAATTCGCAAATGCCCTGTCCCCTATTACTTGTAACGAATCAGGAAAAACCAATTGTTTGATTTTTTCACTCGCTTTAACAAAAAATGCATTTTCTCCAATTTCCTCTAACCCCTCATGCAAATATATCTCATAACTTGTATTATCAATGTTATACCCATTAAAGCATCCATCAAATGCCGAATTGGATATTTTTTTTATACCTAGTGAATCTTCATTGGCTTTTTTGAATTGTGTGTTTTGAAGGATTGCAGCAGAATAAAAAACTTTCAAATTCGTTGAGTTTTGAAAAACAGCTTCGCCCATATATTCGAGCTCAGAATCAGCCATAAAATAAATATACTCAAATTTAGAATCTTTGAATGCTTTATCACCAATACTCTTAACATTAGCAGGTATAAAAAGTGTTTTTTCGCGTTTCAAACTACCTGTATGATCAGGTATTGATAATATAAAGGAAGTGGCTGTATCCCAACAAGTCCCTAAAAATGCTTCACTACCTATTGACTCAACAGATTCTGGAATAAAGAAGTTTGTAGTGCCATATTTATATGCCCAATTTGCAAACGCCCTATTCTTTATCTCTGTAATGCTGGATTTTTCATAATCACTTATCTTGTTTTCCTTTGTTTCATCTACTGTATTAAACGATATGTTTCCAGTGAAATCCTCAAACGCAGAAGTACCTATTGAAAATATGGCAAGATTAATACTAATTTCATTGTTATTTGCGCCTTTAAAGGCATAATCGCCAATCTCACGAATTTTGTAACCATCTATTTCATAGAATATATTAAGACTACTAGTATTCTTCCCTGTTTTTGTAAGACTTACTATAGTAGCATACTCTCCATGCTCTTCATTTGTAGATATAACGTAATTATATAATGGCTCGAAAAATGCATATATCGAAACATCACTTTCAAAATTATATTTTTCATCCAAATTAAATAAATCTCCAGTCCCATTAGGGCCCGTAAACCATCCAGCGAATCCGTATGCGCTCTTGCAAAATTTAAGCGAATGAGCGCTTATGATAGAATATGTCATATTATAGTCTTTATATATCCCCTCGATGGCACTGGGAATATCTAAGAAGGAGATATTAAAGTCTGCTACGTAGTTTCTTCCTGTATCGTCAATCAATACACTCCCAGATGGAAGTTTTGTAAAATCAATCACATAGTCCTCATCAATTGGTACATACGTAGTAAGGACAAAAGTTGGATCAATCTTTACAATTATACTGTTAGCAGAGAAAATAGAAATTACAAAAACTTCATCGTTTATTTTATAATATATATCCGAAACTGTTATTGTCACTTCACCTGATACCTCTGTCGGTACATATGTTAAAGATAATAATGTTTTGTCGGTTGATATGGAAAAAGTAGTTTCTGAATTACCTCCTGGTTTATAGGTTTTGTCATTTATTTTTAGTGATGAAATGTCACGCTTATCGTTATTTATTAATTCAATTTCTATAATAATTGGTTCGCAGACGTTCTTAACTGTTGATACACATAATACTTTATTTACATCATATGGACCATTAACTCTTTTTGCTGTAATGTCTAAAAATGTTGGAACTTTCCCATTGATTTTCTTATCTGCATTGTTGCATGCAGATAAGAAAATTGCTAAAAAACAAAATACTATTATAATAATAAATGTTTTATATGTGCGTCTTCCTACGTCTAACATTTCTTTTTCTACCTTTTAAACGTTTCCTTTGCACTCCAACTGCTAATATTATTATTAATATTATACCACACCCAACGCCTAATGCTATCCATAATATGTTTATTATTGATTTTTTTTCGGGGTTTTTTGTGATGTCGTTTTCATCACCATTCTCGCTAGGCTCATCACCATCATCTGGGACATTGATCTCAGATTGATTTTTGATTTTTATAGTGTCTTCAAATATAAGATATTCACCTTCAAAAATTCTAACATTATATGAGCCTGGTTCAGTAATTTCAATAAAAACTCCACTTGAATCAACTAATTCATCGTTTATATATATTGTTACATTAGTATATGCATCATTTATTTTGAACGCAATCGACATTGGCAAAATATATTCATCATCTTCCTTAATAGCTTGAGTTATAATCTGTATATCCTCAGTTTTTACATAGCATTCAACACTGTATTTTAAATTGACAGCTTCTGCATAGTTCTCTGACATGGGAATGAATTTTATATCATAAAAATAAATCCCTAATTGCTTTGTTGGATTATCTATATAAGTAAAAATACCCTCAATAACAATGTCTTTAAAATACACCTCACCTGTTGGCATTGGTAGCTCATCAGTAGTGTATGCTATTTTTGTGTCTGTTTTAAGGACTATGTTGCTTACATTCACTGGAATGACTTTAATAGTTGCCTGTAATTGCATTTCCTCAAAATACGCTTTATTTATTTTAACAGTAATAATGTATTCGCCAACGTCTAATATAGTAGGAATATAATTAGAAACTGTAGCAGCATCTGGCAATCCCAAAATAACAGGTTCGTATGGGACTATATCATAAGAAATTGTCTGATCATTATATGTAACATTGCGAAATTCTGCTAATTCTACAGTTAGTGTTGCACCAATTACGCTTATATCATAATTATTTGAAAGCGCATCAGCTTTTATCAGATATGTTCCAGGAATTCCAGATACTTCATCGTATCCCTCAAAAACTACATTCGTGATAGTATAACCCAAATCATTTAATTCATAATTCGGTGTCAGTACCCCACTAATTAATGGTAACGCGTCTGAGTATTTAATATTTGCATCGTTTAATTTAAGCTCTGCTTTTAACTTTGTAATGCTTATTGAAAATGTTTCATAATCACTTCTAACTGTGTAATAATCGTTGTTTACAGACAATACAGCTTGATAATCCCCTACATCCTTTACATAATTAATAAACACAACCTTACCTAAAACATCGACAGCTCCTGCTGGTTTTTGATTAGTAGTGCTCCAATAATCCTCATTTATCGTTGTCTCTTTAGAATATATTATTTGTCCATTATAGATATGACTCTTGTCAAAATGCCATGATTCATCCTCTGGGGCCCAATCAAAGACCAATTCCTTTTTGTTTACTTGGTATTTACCAATTCCATTTTTTATTGAAAATTCAACATTATCAAACACATTTGTTGCTATAACATCATATGTGCCTGGTTTTAATAATCCTATTGATGTTGCTCCCGAATTAACTCTCAACGTTACAGTATTGTTAAACTCTATAGCACCTATATAATAAGTTACATCGTGTTCTATCGCTGTTGAGTCGCCATATGTTCTAGTAAATGTATCAACTCCTTCTAAATCAATTTCAATATTGTGCTTTTTAATAGTTAATTCTATAATGTTGCTCGCTCCCTGATCAAATTCATAATTAGTGTTAATTATGTTGATGTTAATTGAGTATTTTTTTGCATCAATTATCTTATCAATATCAACGCCATACCCATTAGAGAATATTTTTATTGTGTATACTCCAACATGTGTATCAGGATATTGTATATCATAACCAAATTCAAAATTTATAATTGGAGAATATGAAGTTGCAGTATACGTTTCGCTTAATGTATTTGTTGATAATCTTAATTTGCGTGTTTCAATAGTTACTGTGCCAAGTGCATTTAAAACTATTTGCTCATAATTATCGCCACTAATTTCAACTTTTATATCCGTGAAAACACCTGCTATAGATTTTTTTAGCGGGTTGTTAATGAATCCGCTATTATTTTTATACTGATACTTTTTGTTAAGTTCTTCGCCATTAAAGTTCGCGGAAAAAACTAATAACAATTCGTCAGTAGTATTTTTCAAATTACTTTGTATTAGATGTTTTAATGAATCCGATAAATCAATTCCGTGTTCCGTTGTGTTATACTGAACAAAAACGCCAGCAACTAATATTTCTTGAGCAATAGTACCTGTTGAGTTAACAACAAAATTTCCTGTAATACTCAAACGAGCTTTTTCGATCTCGAACTCGTGGCTATATTCTTTATCCTCGAATAACACCATGTCGCTCAGAAATATTTTTAGAACATACTTGCCAGCATTTGTAGGCGAATAATCGAGCTTCTCATCTTCAAAATAATATTCTAAATTGATCTTATCTAAATAATCTTTATTTTCAATCTCAGCACTTAAATTAGGTTCAAATTCACTGCCTGTATATGTAATTTTAGAGTTATTAAGAATTATATTTAGTGTGCCTTTTCCAACGGTTAAAACGCCACTCTCGAATGTGATGTTTTCATAATTTTTTCCTAGTATGTCCAGTGTAAAACTTACATTGCGGTCATTCTCGTCAACTGCTACATCATATTTACCTATGTATTTTTGGTCATAATTTGTAACATACGTGAAAATCTTCTCCGCATTAATTCCTGGAGGCGTGCTTTCAAATCCTGGAGCAGAATATTTCACACTAAACATTGGTATCTCTAAATATTTAATCGCTACTGAATTGACAGTTACAGTTAGCTTAACAGGTTTAATAGTGAGATATACGGTATCTTCAAATACCTCATAACCACTATCACTATTGGTAATTTTAATATTATATGGGTACACGCCTGCATTTGAGTATTCGGCTGTGGTATAACTATATTGATTCCCTTCAGGAATTTGAGCAGGCACTATTGAATGAGCATATCCGTCAAAGTTAATTGTAACATCTTTAAATATCAGTTTATCGATGCCTGGTATCTTTGCCTGTATAACATAAAATGTTTGTGCTGCACCTGCATTAAAGAAATAATTTACAGAAAATGAACCCGTACCTTTCAATTTTGGTGTTATTGTATATTGGCCAACACCAGCTCCAACTGAATAGTTAGTGTCATAACTTACTTCTGCTTTGTCATAATTGCTAGCATCAATCGTTTCACCATTACTTACTAATTTAAATGTATACACTAGATCACTATCTTTAATATCTTCTTTATATCTTATGGAGTTGCTAACAGAAATTGTCATAACCCCTTCACTTCTCGTAATGCAAAAATCTAGGTTCGTATCTAAACTTTCATCGTGAGGATTGAATCTGAATAATACCTCATAATTATCATTTGGATCTGTTGCAGTTAATTTCAGTGTATAGAATCCAGCAAACAATATTTGATCAACGTGCATTGTATTGGTGTCATGAGTTGTAAATGTAATAATATCTACCTTAAAATTTGCATTTTCAGGAATCTTTGAAATTTTAAAATATGTGGCGCCTATGGATGTCCCGTCATAAATCTTACTATCTTTTAGTGGAAAATTCTGATAATAGACACCAGCAATATCTTTATAATCTTCGCTTTTTATAATTATAACCTTTTTATTAATCGTAACATTTGCTTTTTTACTAATTTTAGTATAATTTAATGTGTCAATTAATTCCTCATCGGGGCAGTAACTAGCAAAGATTGTATATATCCCTCTATTTACGATCGTTGTTTGATCGTCAATTAAAGTTGTGTCGCTCTGATATGTTAAATAAAATTTATATCCCTCTAGGTCTCCCCATTCGCTCATAATGTCGAAGAGCTCATAAGAAACGTAATTGCCATTTTTCGTAACCCCTAAAATATTATCTCCAGTGTATTCGACCTCATAATCATTAAATGCTAATTGCTTTATTTGCTTGTAGTCATCATTATCTCTATAAAATGTTAGACGCACTTTATCTTGACTTGAACCTGCTATAATACCATATGAATGACTGATGAACTTGTCAACACTCGTATATTTTAAAATAAATTCCCTCACATCATCATAACTGGTAGTGTCTTCTACGGTATAACTATTGCTTATTGAATTTGAGATTTGTGTTGACGTTTGTATGCTTATACTCCCATCACTATATACGAAATTTAAAAGACCATTATTTACGTTGTTAAAAGGAATAGCAATTTCAGATCTAACATATTTAATTGCTCCGCTATTTTCATTAACTACAAACAAAGATATGTTTGCATCACTCAATATCTGTGAAAAATCTGTTCCGCTCATTATTGAGCAACTTTCAATTGTCCCTGTATTAGCTCCGATTATACTTTGTTGTGTTAATAATTGAAAATTAGTAATAAAATCTACTCTATTTATTGTTCCACTATTAGTGCCTATAAAGGATGTCACATTTTGAGGTAATTCCGTTTTTATAATGAGATCTTTAATTGTTCCACTAACACCAATATTTATTATTGAATCAGAAGCTCCGCTATAAATCATTTTTCCAATAATAGCAAATCCAGCACCATCTAAGACACCATTTAAATTATCAATCTCAAATTCGTAGAAATTTGTTGAATTTTCATTATCCTGAAATAAATATATATCGTTTGCTAATTCATAATAATACTGAACTGTTGTTTCGTTGTTTTGCTCAAGCTCATCAATTTTATTCAAATGCTCGTAGCTTGTTATCATATATGGATCATCACTAGTGCCCGAGCCACTGGGGAAATCAGAGGATTCCTTTAAATTGTTTTGACCTTCAAATGTAGGGTAGTTAGATGCTGTGGCATATTTAGAATTATAACAACCATAATAAGAATTAATATATGACGGATCTGAACTTGGGATTTCAATATTTGAATTATACATATTTAATTCTTTCGTTTGCTCAACAGTAACACCTGTTATTGTTTTAAAATATAACAAATCAAATATATCAGTAATTTTGTTTTCATTTAAATATGAGTCAGTAACTGGCGTGTAAAATTCATATAATTCCTTGTCTATATCTGGCGATCCGTTAGCAACCCAATCATCATATCCCATTATACTTTCAAGTGTTATAGGGGTCCCCTCATTCATGGCACAATAAATGACACCATTAATAAAACCTGGGTATTCAATTTTGCCACCATCTTCAGCTGGCTCAGTATAATAATTTTTTCCTACAAGGCCATAAATGTTGGTGCTATCAGATAGTGTTTCAATATATACAAATGAGTTCAGAATATTACGATAATTTTTTAAGGCTATCCCTGCTCCATAATTTTTCAATTTTACAAACACTTTAACGTTCTGAATGATCCCGAGGTTTACATTAGCAAGACCCGCTGCTGGGGAACCAGCATCGCCTTCTAACTCAAAATTCACAATGTTGAGATTTTCTACTTTGCCATTCCACATTATTTGATCAAATAATACTTTGATTGATGTGCTTTTTAACCCAACAATTGCATGATTGTTCCCATCAAATTTCCCTTGAAAATTTCCGATCAGGTATGTGCTGCTTATTTGATCACCTTTATATTGATATAAATATATATCTCGTTTTAAAATTATAGTCTGACCTTCAAAATCATCCCCTTCATTTACTTGAGTAGCAAAATCAAGAAAATCATCTTCGTCCCAAATATAATAAGGCTCGGCTTCAGCAGCTGCATAAAATTCCCCTGTTAGATAACTCGTTAAGACTAGAATAGCGCAAATTAGCACAAATACTGTCAAAATTGCATTAATACGACTTTTAGACATATTCCCTCCAAATTTGCAATAATGCTATTACTCCACACCTCGCTTTTTTTTGTTAATGCTACCAGTCTTAAGAGTCTTTTTTTCTAGCCAAGAAACATGTTCTTTGATTAAAGTTATTTTTGTTTTCCCCATTATCCAGTCTAATATGTGTACTAGTATCCCCACTATTATGTGTAGATAAAATACCATGATGCGCCAGAACAAGACTGCCCAGAAAATAAATCCTGCTGGAACTGCACTGACAAACACGCTGTAGAAAACCCCTTCCGATACGCCAGATGAGCCAGGAGTTGGTATAATCCCTGAAGACATGCTAGCAAAAAAACCTAGGGTAAGGCATTGCCAATAATCCACATTTGTCTCACCAAAAGCCCTCAGAATCAAAAATGGTATAGTACCAACTGCAAAATAATCAATTAGTGACGTCACACCTACAATTAAAATCATGGATTTGTGCTGTCCTAAATATTTGATAGCAGCAAGAAAACTGTCCATCATGTCCTGAGCTTTCGCTACAGTCTTCTCATAATTTTTTACGATTTTGAGTTTATACAAAAACTTAACCACATTTGAGGTTACTTTAAGCATAAACGGAACTTTCTTTGAGAATATTATAAGAAGTATTGGTAATGTGGGAGTTATGACAAGTCCACCATATGCACCGACCTTGACAATGGTTGGCACATCTGCTGGAAAACATAAAAATAAAATCAGTGTAACTATGTTTATAAAAAACACACGTATTGTGTACTTTATAATTGGTAAACTAACAGCAGTAGGAAAATCGATGTTTGCTTTTGCAAGATAATTAACTTGAAATGGTTGACCACCTGTATTCCAAGGCGTTATATTATCATAATAACGCCCCATAAGTACTACTTTTAGTGCCAGAATAAATCTGTTACCATAGCCACATTGCTTTATCAAAGCAAAGAAACTTATAGCATTACTTATATTACCTATCACATAGAATAGGAAAGCAAGTAAGATAAATATTACATTTGCTTGTAATACTTTGAACAAAACATTTAAGGAAACAAACGTTGATTCGTTTATTCTCTCCATGTACAATACTAGCCCAATTGCTAGTACGTTGAAGATTATAAAAATGGCAAAACTAAATAATTTTCTATATTTTTTTTTATTTCTAGAATTTCCATTAGTAGGATCAATTTGTTCGTTTGATTCCAAATGACCTGTATTAAGATTTATAGACGCCACATCATCTGTCAAATCAGCATCATCGTTGTAATTACCAATTTTATTAGATGTTATATCGTTACTTTCTTTTATGGGAATACAGTCGTCATCGCTTTTGCATTTAACACCGTCAGATAAATTCGAATTTTCCGATGTGTTTATAGCTTCTGTTGTAATTTTGGATTTATTAGAGTCGTGAATAATTTCAATGTTTTTATCACTTTCTTTATTCTCTCTAACGCTGTCCAAATCCTCGTTGTTCAGCATATTTCCCCTATAAAAGTGCTAATATGTGTGCTGTGCTAAACCTCAAATGTAAGATCACTTTATGTTACATTCAGCATATATTGCTTTTTCTATTGTATCATATTTATTAAAATCTAGCAAATTTTGAACTTAATGCATATTTATTCTAGGGCATTAATGTGTCAAAATCAATATTTATCATAATAAATGATGTGTAGCGTTCAAAAATGCACATTTTATTAACACTTCCTGTCAGTTATTTTTCATATTCTGGGAGTCTGAGCTCATTCAATATGGTAGTAATTATATGAATTGCGCTTAATGTTTATGTGTTATAGATTTTCAAACATTCTTATGCCAACATGATTTAATGCATACGTAGTTTATAATTTTGACTTATATCATCTGTAATTAAAATCATAGATATTCTGAGGCAAATATAAGTTTGATTCTATGTAATATGGTTTTATAATTCCATATATTGAATATTAACGTTTAAAAAACCATAACAATTTTCGAGTTACACAAACTATATTTGCCTAGATCAATACGTTAAATGACTTTATAACTGGATAAGTCTGCGTCTATAAATTCATTAAGCACGTTGTTTAAAATATCTAAAAACCTTTCTAGCATATCATGATCTTTTGGAGTTCCATGATTCGCAACGGTAAAGGTTATTTCATTTCTTAATGTGGTTAGTGCTAATTGCATATACGGTGGATACTTAACAGATCCTGTCATATATGTTGGACTTTCTAGTTTAGCATCACCAAAAACCAAATGGTCGTCGTCGATAATACCTATATTGCTAATTCCAACTAAAGGATTTTTGAAGAAAGTCCCTATTAAAAATTTTGCTAACCCGTGTGGCGCATATTTGAACACACGTCTTAAAAGTGCCCAACCATGGAATCCAGGAAAATGATTTTTTAGTTTGTCCATTCCTTCCTTGCATTTGATTACTGTATCAAATATATTATCTCCAATGTTATCTCCGATGTTTAAAACAATCATCGATGTCAGATTGCAAAATCCCGCGCTCTCCCCAGATTTTATATATCTTCGCATGTTTATCATATTAGGAATTCCTAAGGCTTTGCCTTCTGGCGGTTTAATTATTGCAATAGCAGATCTGTAGAATGCACCTAAAAGTATATCATTAATAGATACACCCAAAATCTTACCGTTATTCTTCATCTTGAAAAATCTATCTGCAGGTAGCCTTAGTTTGTGAACTTGAGGTGTCATTTTCGATCTAGGCGCTTTAATGAATGGAAATGATAACTTGCTTTTTTGTTTTTTACTATAACTTATTAATTTGTCAATCTCCTCCAATTCATCAGAAGAAAGCTCCTCATATAATTGTATTTCACTACGTGATCCTTTTTTAAATGAAACATCACCATGTCCACCATTTAATAGATCATTATATAAATCCGCTATCTTGTTATAATATACTTTAAGATCAGCACCATCCATACATTGATGATTAATCAGAATACATAACGCATCCTTATCTTTACATCGAGCATGCAAGAATTTGACCTGCGCTTCCTTTTTTTCATTAATTATGCGAAGCAAAAATTTTTCGCAATTGCCCATTAAGTCATCATCAAATTCTCTAAAACTATAACAATTCTCAAAATTATAATGCTTGAAAGGCTTCCAATGTGCATTAAATATTCCAGAGCGGTAAACATCCCTCAATATCTGAACATTATCAACAGATATTGATAAGGCGCTCTTTAGAACATCAATATCTAAATGCCTATCAAATTGCAAATAACCATGCGTCATATGATCATTATATCTAGACATTATATCTTGCATTTTATCCCATGTCTCAGCGTAATATTTCATTTTATAAGTATCCTCTCAATTTGAGTATCTAAATAGATTATATATATAAAGAGACATGATGTCAAGCAAATTAAGCAATTTTTTTGAAATCTTTTGTGAAAAATTTTTTTCGCAGTGATCTCACATGTTTTACGCGCAATAATTTAAATTTACGCTACGTTTAAATTTCAAGTTTATGTTTCTTTTTGTGTTCGTATATTATAAAAATTATATAATTTCAATCAAATCAACATCTGCTGAATTCACAAAAACAAGAACTTCGCCTTTTTCTATTTCAAAACAAACTTTTTCATCAATTGCTATGTTGGAAATGCCTAATGTATTATTACATTTGATTTCAGTTTTATTTAATTTATATTTCAAATTCTGGCTGTTTTTTATAGTAGCATTACCACCAAATGGAACTATAGATACGTACGTATTTTTTGGAGCCATAAAACTTATTTTTTTAGTTACGAAAAATATTGTTTCTTTTATATCCTTTATAACTGCAATAGCATTGAGTGATGAGGCTAATGACAACAGAGCTAAATTGCCCAGTAAATGGTCTGTTCGTCCTCCTAATGCAGCATATATATTGATTCTTTTATACCCAAGCTCAACTGCAAAGTTTATTGCTAATTCACCATCAGTCTCATTTTTTTCAGAATTATATGTGATTTTTTTTATCCCTTCTGGAAGTTGATTAGTGTCTATTGAATCAAAATCCCCTATTAAAATATCAATTTTAATATTTTTAGCATTTTTAAGTCCTCCATCAGCAACTATAATATAATCATCTGATGTCGTTATTTGATTAGAAACGCCGTTTAATATTATCCCCACACTCTTTTGCTTGTCTTGAATTTTATGATTGTCTAGTACCCTCTTTAATTTTTGTGTCATAAAAACTCCTGGCATATTAATTGTAATTCATTTTTTCACTACTTAATTCTCAATATTACTGTAAATTTATGGATGATATTTATAAGCCTTTTCGTTTTTTGCAATTGGATATAAAAATCCGCACTATAACAGTTCCTCAGGTAGGTCTTTTGCAATTATAGATGTTGACGATACATAACTCTTCCATTTCTCTTTATAAATATCAACTAATGCTGAAGTACCAGACATTCTATCGGGCACATAAATTTTTACAGTTGCCGGGGCACTGTTATAAATAAATCCAGAATTAATATGCACCGAATCCGGCACATGTGTTCCATATTCTTCTTCCGTTCCGTATATATATAAAGTTAATGTGCTAAAACCATTAAAAGCATTGCTCTCAATAGACATAACTTTAGGAGGCAAAATTATAGTATTGAGATCACCATATAACGATGTTGACGCATCAAAAGCACCGTATTTTATTTTTCTTATAGTAACATTTGAGTTAAAATTCTCAAATAATAATTTCCTCAGATTAAATATTGTGGAATCCTGGAGCGGGAGATATTTTTGAATGTATATAAAGTAATTATCCGCACCAGGCGGGTTGTTTACATACATTGTTAGTCCTTCAATTGTTGTTTCATAACAAATTTTTGGACGAAGCGCGGTTAGCGTTATGCCTGAATAATAAGCAAGATAAGTCTCTTCTAAATTTGGTGTATTTGGTATCACCAAAGCTATGTTTACAGTTGAACCAATAGAATAAGTTTCGATTCTGGGTGGTGTAGCACTGCTAAATTTGATAATCCCGTTTTTAAAAGTGGTATCAGGGAATGCCCCGCCAGCTATATACTTTATGTTTTCTGGAATTTTGACCGTAATGCTCGCGTGTGTTTTGTTTGGATCCTTCACACACAATAACAAAACGTCACCCAAAAAAATCATTCCTGTGTCTTCACTTAGTGAATCCCCAGTAGCAATTACTCTTTTGCTACTTATCCATCCTGTTCCTGTAAATGCATCGGCCTCTATCTTTACTAATTTATCCATGTCTGGATCAGTAATACTATCTAATTTGACACAATCTTTAAAAGAACGTGCATGTATATAAGTAATGTTTGTTAAGTCAAGAGAGGTTATTAACGTTTCCCTATAAGTATCTTGATCCAAAACGGTAACACTTGCTGGTATGATTGGAGCATATTTTACACAACCATAGAATGCCCCTTCCGAGATCTCTTCAACACTTTCAGGAATTACCATAGTCTCTAAAACTGCACAACCTTTAAAAGCATTTATGCCAATCTTTAACAAACCATCACCTTCAAAAATTATCTCAGTCAAATATTGGCAATTTTGAAATGCGGACTCACCTATTTCCGTTACTGTAGATGGGATAGTAATCGATGAAATTTTATTATCAATTCGATTCCCTGCACTGTCAAATTTATAAAATGCAGCATTTGCAATTTTAACAACTGGTAATCCTGTTGGACTCACACTTGGAATTTCAATTGGTCCATAATCAACCAATGGATATTTAATTCCAGTTATACTGACCCCGTCTCCTTCTAAGCTCCCATACGTAAAAGAGGGCGTAGTAAGCTCAACCCACCCTGCATATAGTGTAAAACTTTCCGTTACAGGCTGACTGAAATCGTATACCGTGGTTTTATCACTGTCAGTATACCATTCGCCTAATCCATAATTCATATGTGTAATGTAATCGGGGCGCACCACAAGGCCATTAGGTTCAATGTCCTGTGTCGGAATCGAATTCCATCCGTCTGTGTCAAAGCGAACATGAAATAATTCATCTGGAACATCTGGTGCTACATAATCACGCTTTGTAAACACATAAACTGTTGCTGTATCGCTCTTATCTCCGGATATAAGTGTAATAGTAACCATTACCTCAGTATAGTTTGCCGTAATAGATTTTCCATCATCATTAACAGTGACAAATATAGAATTGGAGCTTTCTAATCTATAATCAGCTGAAGAAGGTTTAATATCCACTGTGGGCTTTAACGTTTGCTCCTCCTCAAAATATATTATATAAGATTCCTCAGCAAATGCTACAGAGAATGCTTTTGAACATGCAACAAGAGCTAATGTAAAAAATAATAATACAATGCTTAAATATAGCAAATGTTTTTTACTCATGAGTAAATTATATCATGCTATCATTATAGTTACAAGAAATGTAGTTAAAAATTATCTGAAAACCAAAAATAATATCTTCCGTCTAATAAATGCAACACGTTAATCATTGATCACCATTGTTATTTAATGCTAATTAAAGCTAGTATTTATACAAAATCCCGTGATTTATAGGTAAAACTCTTACGGCTCATCTTCGCGCTAAGGCTTTGCGGCGAGCAACCGAGCCGCCGCGCAAGCTCCGCCACGCTGATGTTCAGCCTCGCGCATAACCTCTTATTTCATCGGTTATAGTCATCTTTCACCTCGGTGGATTCATCACCACCTGTTATACACGAAAACATTTAGCCTGTCAACAAAAACTTTTAGCAAGTCAAATATAATCTTTGGAGGTTAATTTTCAAAGTTAAGCAGATAAGTAAAATGACTTGATTAAATTATTATGTTGTATTATAATATACATGGAGTTTATCGTATGGATGTTTTAATAAAACAATATGAACTTGCATAAAAGTGTGCAAGGTTATGTTTCCGTTGGGTGTCGTGTTTTTTGAAGTGCTTGGGCTAATCCTCTGGATTTCTTTAGCGGATACGGGGTACGGATTATCGATCGGCTTGCCGATTATGTTGCTTGGTTTGCTTGCGGGTATTACTTTTTTCTTCGCAATAATGTATATGAAGAAGAAACTAATTCAACTCCAAAACGATGCAAAAAAAGGAGAGGCGCGATGACTCTCCTTTTTATTTACATTGTTGTAACTGTCTGACTACCCCATATCAAATCGGCTTCATAAGCAAATAAAGCACTTTGAGGGACATAAACAATCAATGCGGGGTTCGCGCCAAAAAAAGTTCCCTCAGATATACTTGGTGGCATGAGTGCTAATATCGTTAATTTTTCGAGTTTTGAAGTCCCCTGAAAAACTTGTTCTTCTATTGACACTACAGTCGATGGCAATATTAATTCCTCTAATTGAGTTCCGGCAAAAGCACCTCTGGCAATTTCTTCGAGTCCTCTTGATAACGTTAGCGTTTTTAATGCATAACAACCATTAAAACTCCACTCGCCTATTCTTTTAATATTGCCCGAGATAGTAATGTTTTCTAAGCTCTCGCAGTATTTAAATATTCCATCAGACAGGATTTCAAGCGCGGAAGGTATATTGATATTTGATAAACTCGTGCATCTATCGAACGCTGAAAATCCGATATTACTTACCGTATCAGGCAATACTATATCCGTCAAATTCGTGCAGTTATAAAACGCACTGTAGCCAATGCTCTCTAAATTGATAGGAAAATTAATTTCTTCAAGGTTTGTACAACCGTTAAACGCATTGTTTCCAATTGACTTTATTGATGATGGCAACATCACTGATTTCAATCCTGTTAAACCTTGGAATGTGTCATTCCCTATTTGTTCCGCACCATCTAACACACATATTGTTTCCAGTGTCGAAGGTAACTCTTTGTCAT
>JAIRMA010000035.1 GCA_031259085.1 Christensenellaceae bacterium | reverse complement strand
TAAAAGTCTCATCCCGTTGTTTTTTTTGATGAATTCTCGGAGCTTTATAAACGACCCATCCTGAGCATCCCCTGCAAACCATCGAGATGGTGTTATTAGCGTTATATAATCAGACTCTGTCTCTATTGCTGTAATTATAAAATTTGGAAACAGTTGTCTTCCCAATGAATTATTCCCGTCACAATCTGATATGTTCTCTTGATATGGAGGATTCCCTATCACACAATTAAATTTCATTATCTCTCCTCTGTCGCTTTTAGTTAACTGCCAAAAGTTGCTGTTTTTTATCTTTGATAACACCCTCGACATATAGTTTTCCTTTGTGCGAGGACTTACACCTACTCTCATGTCTTTAGCAAAATCTTCATAAACCATTATGTTGATTGGCATTTCTTTAAACCCTATTAAAGTGCGCTTTACTATCGCGCTCGCCATTTTTGTCTTGCAGATTATATAAATATTGTTTTTCAGGATGTCTGCCCATAAGTTAGGATCATATTTGCCACCTCCTAATTTATCCGTTTGATAAATTGAAAACGCCACAAATAATGGATATAGTCCAGTCTTAGAATTTATCTCTAAAACTTTAGAATCTCTTTTGTATATCTTGTCAGCTATTGCATTTTCATCTAGTTTGACTATTTCATCTGTTCCATTAAATTCTATTTCTCTTTTGAATTCTGCATCAAAAAAATTATACCCTCCTATCGTTTGGCATAAATGCATGTTTACTACTCGCCAAGGCGTTAAAACTGTTTCCTTATCAGGATTCTTGAACGTAGAGAAAATCTTAGCTATCCCCTGGATTCTAATAATCGGAGGTGATTCGTCAATGGCTTTTATCTGCATCCTGATTCTCTTACTCGCTCCAATGAATACCTCATTATCAAAATATTCCGTAAATTGATTAAATATCTCTTTAGTCACGCCTCTTGGCATAAATTCTCCCCACGAAACGTCATCTATCAATTGTGCAAAATTTTCTATACCTATATCCTCATCAAGAGGTATATCAAGCCCGTATATCATAAGAGGTATCCTAATCGCTATCCCTCTTAATATGGATATTGCTATGGCTCTTTTTTCCAATATCTCTTTTCTTAAACGTTTAGCTTGCCTTAGACCAGGATCAACTTCAGTGTAAAACTCCTTGTCGATTGCGTATTCTTCATATTCTTCAGTATCTAATCCCTCTTTATTAATGATTATATCCTTTGAATGTGTGACAATCTTTCCAGTCTTTAAAATTTTCTTCAGTTTGTCAAATTTATTCCACTCCACATCATCTAATTTTAAAAGATTAGTATTATACAAGTTTCTATCATCAAACCCGTTTCTGGCAACTTTATCAATCAACGCACTTTTCAATTCTGTAAGCATATCCTCCGCTGAATAGTGCTTCATCCTTGATCCGTCAATACCAATCACTGGGCAAAAATTTAAAAATTCTCCTATTCTATGCTTTATGCCTTCTGTCCCCTGTGATAATTGTATGGATTCAGATATCATTTTTAAAGTGCGATCTGGTGCAAAATCAAATACATAACAATCAGTTTTAACCTGCCCACCTATCACTCCAGGGCTTTGTATCCTAAATATTGTCTGCAAATATGATGCTGCAGATGTTGAATTCCCCCCAGCCAACATTAAACATGCACTCCATGCATTAACCGTGACACCCGCTGTTAACTTGCCACATGAAAGAGTTATTGTTCTTGTCTCATCCGGGGCGTCTGTTATCGCATCCAATACCTGTTTTAGAGCATCCCCTCTCTCGTCAAAATCTCCAGTACCTGCTACATTAACAATTTTAAATGCTCCTGATCCGAACACGTGATGTTTCTTTAGCAACGCTGATAAAGCTTTGGCTTCTTTTACCCCTGGGACAATCCATAATGTATGTCTGAATTTGTCTCTGTATTCTTTTGTAGAAAATGGGTAGTTGTGAGTTCCTGGCTTAGTCAATAAGTTTAAAAGATTATTTATTTGACCCTCATGAACAAATTTGTTCTCTTGTGCTTTGCAACTCGGTTTTTCGCATTCTGTATCAGGATCACAAACCAATACCCTAAAATATTCTTTAAAATTAAATGCTAAATCCTCGAAGTCTGTGAATCCTTGTATGATGTCGGCTAACTGATATGTGTATATGTTCATTTGTGGCAACATTTCATACGGGTTTGAATCGCCAAAATGATTAAATGCCCACTCCTTTTTGGCTTTTTGCTCCATCACGTAATCCCAGGTGTATATCTCTTCTTGATTAAACTTTGTTTTGCTAGTGTTTATCAAATTGAATGGTGTGCCAGATAAGTATAATGTTTTTGTATTACGTTTTGCTTTTGTTAACCATTCTAAAACCTCATCCCCTAATTGCGTTTGTGTGCCTTCATGCGCTTCGTCTATGATAACAAAATCCCATTCTGTTAAAAACACTTCTTCGTTCTTATTGAAATTGCCACCCATCAATTCACTGCCTCTTAAATCTTGAATGGATGCAAAGTAAATAAAGTTTTTATGACTCTCGTTTAAGTTTTTTAAGGATTCACCTTTGGTTTTACTTCCATACACGAAATCATTTTTGTCATAGAAAATTTTACTAAAGTCCTCAAGCCAGTTTGCACTAACTACTGGACGATGTGTTATTATTATGGTCTTTAAAAAATTGAGATCCTTTATTACTTGTAGCGCCGTTAGTGTTTTCCCAAATCGCATTTTGGCATTCCATAGCATATGCCCTGTCCCTTCTTTTAATTTGCCTTTTTTTGTAAATTGCTCCTTCGTCTTTTTCAAGGCATCCATTTGCTCTGGTCTAAAAATAACAGGGTTTTGATCTCTTGTCACGTGCTCAGCTGTTAATGACATTTTTCCTGCTTTTACTGCATTGATGGCATTAATTGCTGTCTTTAAATCACATTTAAACCACTCTTTTGACCCGTTCAATTCTTTTCTTGTTATGTTGGATCTTATTAATACATTATGTACGTCATGGTCTCTAAAAATACTAGAGTCCTCTTTTATTGCTAAAGTTGTATATAACAATTCATATTCGACCCCGGCAGTTCTTGTGTATGAATCAATTCTTTGCCTGGCATTTCTTATCAGTCCCTTCGAATTGTCATCAATCTCTGAATTATCAATACAGGTGGTCTCTCCTATTTTAACTAGGCCTTTATGCCTGTCATCATTGATGCGAAAAACATATACTAACTTGTAATGAAATGTTTTTATTAATTGACGCTCCATTCGTTTTTCCTGTAAATCTGTAATTTCATTTTTTCTCTTGCTTTTAAATATTGATGTTTGTCCTGTAAATCCATTTTTACTTATGTCTTATGCAAATAATTATATCATAAGTTACTAACTAATAATAGCTTTTTAGAGTATCTCACTTGATTATATAACCTGTTGTATTGCAGAATACTACTCCTAGTAAAACAGAAATAATGTAAATTAAATCATTAAAACGGATTTTCACGGTGCCAGTCAGTACAGTTAAAAAGACCTTAAAGATAAAATTTATTTTGATTTAATTTAGTTTTGTTTTATAGACTAAAACAAAGTTAAAACAATTGTTTTAATGCAGTACTAAATACTCGATGGTTTTACAATTTAACTCTAACCAATCTAAAATTTTCATAAAACAATACTTAAGGCACAATACTTTAAGTCTAACTTATTCTAATCTAGATTGATACTGAATCTATTTGCCTTATACAATATTTTCTTAGAATAATCTTTTTTATCCATGGAGTATATCATCATGATAAAATTGTTGCTTTTATTCACAATGGTATCTATGATTTTATAATCAAATACTTAAAGAGTAGATGCTCTTTTTGTCTAACAGGCAAAGAACAATTGTAATTTTATTAAACAATTTTCAATGCCTCATGTTTTAGTATAGAATAACTCCTCTTAGTCAAAGATTACATGAATTATTTTACTAGATCACATGTCAACTTGACTCGCACTAATTTTGATTTGAATTGTCTTTTAAGTTAAGGTACACATTTAGTCCATGTCAACAAACTTAATTGTTTCACCATCTATATTTAACAAACGCTTAGCTTCATCTCGCAACTTGAATTTCTGAATTTTGCCACTCGCGGTGAGAGGAAATTTATCAATAAAGTATACATATGAAGGCACCTTATGCCTTGACAAATGGTTCATTACATAATCACGTATTTCCTTTTCACTAATATCGTATCCTTCCTTTTTAATTACGAAAGCAAATGCTTCCTCGCCATAACGTTCAGATGGTACTGCTACTATTTGAACATCTCTGACCGCTGGATGAGTATATATAAAGTCCTCAACTTCTTTGGGGAAAATATTCTCACCACCCCTTATTATCATATCCTTTAATCTACCAGTAATTTTGAAATATCCATCATCATTTTTGACAGCTATATCACCTGAGTGCAACCAACCATCTCGATCTATTGCTTTTGAAGTGGCTTCTGGCATTTTATAATAACCTTTCATGACATTATATCCCCTAACGCAAAACTCGCCAGGCTCGCCGTCACTCAATTCGCTTCCCGTCTCAGGATCAACTATTTTGGCCTCTTGAAAAGCTAGTCCCTTACCAACCGATCCAATCTTATGATTAAAGTCATCGTCTACTGTTGTCATCGTGCATGCAGGGGATGCTTCAGTCTGCCCATATGTTATAGTGATTTCTGGCATATGCATTTTTTCTAGAACCATTTTCATAACTGGCTCTGGGCAAGGTGATCCTGCCATAATACCAGTTCTAAGAGAAGTATAATCATATTTATAAAAATCACGATGTTCTAGAATGTTTATAAACATTGTAGGCACACCGTGCACTGCTGTGCATTTCTCGTATTCTATTGTATGCATAACCTTCATTGGTGTGTAAAATAATAACGGTACCATGCAGGCAGCATGTGTCACTGATGCCATTATTGCTAGTACTAATCCAAAACAATGAAAAAACGGCACAGGAATGCATAATCGATCTCGGTGTGTGAATTTCATGCAATCACCTATCTGCATTCCATTGTTTACAATGTTATTATGTGTCAACATAACACCCTTAGGAAATCCTGTCGTCCCAGATGTGTATTGCATGTTTATAACATCGTCAGGACTAAGAGACCTTTTAACCGTCTTGTACTCATCATCAGTCACTAAAACACCAAACTTTGGTATTTCTGTCCAATAATACATCCCGTCATAATGATTATCAAAACTACAGACATATTTTAAATATGGTAGTCTCTCACTGTTCAATTGCCCAGGCTTAGATGTCCTCAACTCTGGACAAATACTGTATAATGTCTTTTCACAATCAATGTCTTTTAGTCCATCACATATAAATAGGGCTTTGCTGTCTGAATTTTTTAATAGGTATTCAAGCTCAGCTTCTTTGTAATTAGTATTAACCGTGACTAATACCACTCCTATTTTTGCAGTTGCAAAAAGAAGTACTAACCATTGTGGATAATTAGTGGCCCACACTGCAGCATGATCACCTTTTTTAAAACCCATGCCAAGTAACCCTTTTGCATAATCGTCCACATCCCTATTAAATTCGTAATATGTGCGTTCGTAATCCATTTCAATGTACTTCGTGCATGGGCGCATTGGATGCTTCTTTACAATGCTCTCTAACAACTCACCCATGGTGATGTTCATTAATTTTTCCATTTGATCTCCTTAGTTCAAGTCAATCTTGACTTAACCTTAAAAAAAGTATTATTTGTCTATTTTAATGTATTTAAACAATGCCTCGACGAGCTTTGTCTCTTCAATTGGTTTTGCGATATGAGAATTCATACCATGTAAGACTGCCTTTTCAATGTCGTCTTTGAATGCGTTTGCGGTTAATGCAATGATGGGTACTGTCTTCGAATCCGACCTTGCCATGGATCGTATGATTGACGTAGCTTGATACCCGTCAAGAATCGGCATTTGTATATCCATTAAAATGGCATCATAATAGAATTCTTTAGAGTTTTGGAATTTTTCTACTGCCTTTTCACCGTCTGGAGCACTGTCAAACTCAAGGCCAGTGCAGTCAAGGAGTGATTCTAAAATAACCCGGTTAATTTCAACATCATCAACAATTAAAACTCTGCGTCCAACAAACTTGCCATAAGCATCACTTAGTGTTCTAGTCGTCTCTGTTATCTCCTCATATGCCTCTTTTAACCATATCTCAAAACTAAATTCACTACCACAACCCAAGATACTCTTAACTTTGATATCTCCATCTAACAATTGGACGATTTTTCGACTAATAGCTAGCCCTAAGCCCGTACCTCCGTATTTTTGGGAAATCCCACTGCCACCTTGCTCAAATGAATTAAAAACAGCTTCTAGTTTGTCTTCTGCTATTCCGATGCCAGAATCAGTCACAGTAAAACGCACTAGTGTTTTTGATTCCTCAATATTCCTATCAACCTGCTGTATCTTAAAGCTTATACTCCCTACCTCAGGCGTAAATTTTACTGCATTCCCCAAAAGATTAATAATTACTTGCCTTAATCTCAACGAATCAAACATGAATGTCTTGACATCAAATATGTCCATTTCTACAGTAAATTTGATGTTTTTTGCATCACACCTCGGCCTAATTATTTGCGTCACTGTGTCTATAGTCTTGTTTAATTCTACAGGCTCCTCTAATATATCAATTTTTCCTGACTCGATTTTCGTTATATCTAGTATGTCATTTAACAAGTTTAATAAATGTTTCGATGATACTTCAATATGCCCTAAATCAGTTTCTATATCATTAATCTCAACTATCTTATCACTTAATGTAGCTAACTTTCGCTGTATTATATCGGTTATACATATGATTGCGTTCATTGGAGTTCTAATCTCATGGCTCATTCTTGCTAAAAATTCACCTTTATGAGAGTTTGCACGATTTGCTTCTAGAACTGCTTTTTCTAGATTCGTTTGCGTAAAACGCAACTCTTCCTCTATTAGAACTCTAGAAGTAATATTTCTTGCAAAACCTAGAACACTCACTGTCTTGCCTGTTATTTTATCTAGTATAGGTGTTCTTACAGAATCTAATATTTCGTTATGACCGTCAGCAAATGTAATTTTTTCTTCAGTGAATATTGGAATCAATGACTCAATCGCTTTTTTGTCAAATTCATCAAATATCTCAGCAGTGCCCTGTGGCAGTATGTTAGTTGCAGTCTTACCAATGAAATCATCAGTCTTCAATCCGTTAATTGATGCAAACCTCGGATTCACTGTAATGTAATGCCCATAAACATCTCTATTCCAGATAAGGTCAGGTGAGTTCTCAAATATTTGTGACAATAACGTTCTCTCAGCTTCAATTTGTAATTTTTCGTTTACCATTTCTGTCATGTCTGCTGATTCAATTATATACCCGGTTTTAGCTCCAGATTTATCATACAAATAATTCGCCGTTCCTTTTAAATAACTATGTGTTGACTCATGGTAAAATATTTCTGTCTCGCTGTGGTTCTCTAGCGCAGTAATTGGACAATACTTAGTATTTGAGGGATAAATACTAAATTCTGAATAAGGTTTGCCAACAATCTCCTCTAGTTTGTAGCCATTGTAGGCAAGCCCATGCTCATTAATGTAAATAATATTTTGGTTCTTATCAACAATACTCATTATGTTCTTAACACTATCTACAACGCTCGTCGCCATATCATCGAATGCTTCAGCGAGTTCTCCGAATTCATCGTTAGCTACAGAATTAAATCTAAACTGCCGTTCTCCAGCACGAAATCTAGCTATACCTTTGTTTAACCTCGTTAAATTGCCAGTGAGTGATGAGGATAACCATATTGCAATTACTATCATTATCAAAATAATAATTATGGTTGTTATGACTAATTGAGTCGTTGTATCATTTAAATTTGATTCCATCAATCTTCTTGTTTCGTCTGTGCTCGCTGTTAATTCATCATTAGCCTGTTTTATGATTGATGTAAGTTTTAATTCGGTCTCCATTGCTGGCCTGGTAAAATCATCAAGCCCAGCACCTATTGCAACAAATCCAAAACCACGTTTAGTCCCAGATTGTTCTTCACTGTATCTTCCAGTATAATATGGTATCGATGCTGCAGTAGTTAACTTGTACAATCCACTCCATAGAATATAAAATGAACCCGATCCTCCGTCTTTAGTTAAGTCCATCCAGCCTGTGCATTGCGGCGCATTGTTTAAGTATCGTCCGTCAAGGCCGACTAGTCCTGCCTGAGTTAACTCAAGCGCTGGAACCTTTTGTCTGGATTGGTTGTCAAACAACTTAACGTTTTCAGATTCGACAAACTCCTCCCAATGAATTACCTCAGGACCTCCAGCCTCAATCCATGCCTTATAAATAGATGTCTCAAGCCACGGAGTCTCAGGTAGTCCTGTGTCTGGATCATAACCTACGATTGAATGATGACGTGGGTGAGCTATGCTTCTACAGTTATAGTCCCATATAAAAGCATAGTTGCCATCATAAGCATTAGGCAACTCTGTGTATCTGTCATTCATTGGTGTAATATGATCCACAAACTCCATAATGTGATCATGGTTTAAAGCTAATGTTACATACCCTGTTATTTGATCATTGTTATCAACCACTGGAGTCGCCCATCTTATAATCCCCTCAAATCTTTGACCGTATGGATTTTCCATCCCCGCATATGCCTGACTCTCCATATTATACTCAATAGAATAACCACGATCAACTGCCGCCTGGTTAACCACAGATTCTGTATACATCCCAATGTAATTAGACCCTACATAAGCGCCTATCACATCTGATACATATATTTCACCTGGTTTTAATTTTAACAAGTCAGGCCAGTATGATTCGCTCTTAACATAAGTGTTCTCATATGTGCCAAGCGTCGAAATTGTGCTAATATTACTTTTTTGCTGACTTAATGGATAATTAATCTTAGTCGACTTATTTGATACTGCTTTATATAACTCAAGCCCCTCTAGATTTATATATGTGATCTCATCATATAACGGCACGTCTATATATTTGATCGTATCTGGCTCTCTATAATTGAATCCATCCCGGTCGTTATTCTCACTGTTTGTTGATGTAACTATCTCTTTTGTCTCTTTTGTACTCTTAAGGGTCCACACATCAACCCCGCTATCGTCTGTTGTCACTATCCATTCTGTATCCGATGTGTCTATGATCTTGCCTGTTTTTGAGTTTATGAAGTTTTTATAAAAATCGTCATTTTGAGGGAGGGTGGCTACATATAATATGTCACTATCGCGCCCATATAGGAAATTCGCAACACTTTGGGCTGTATCAGTAGTCATGCGCTCTATGCTCTCTATCGCACTAGCATTTAAAGCTGAGACCGAATCCAATACTGCAATATCTCCGGTAGTCGATAAAGTCTGATTCATATTAGTGTTTAAAAGAGCGGTGCGTTCTGTTATTATACTATTCAATGTTTGAAATTGCAAAACTGCAATTACGGCTAATAGTATGAGCGGAATAACTTTAACTAACATAAATATCATTATCAATCTGGTGCGAAGCTTAATCTTTATCGGTTTGTTACGATTGTTACGAAATATTGAGTTTTCAGCGTGCATATTTATACCATCACTTTAGAATTTCGAAGGTTTATATAACATAGATCCTGTCTGTTATTAATATTATATCATTTTATTGATCATTTTTACAATTAGACACTATGTCAAATCTCAGCTTTTTAATATATTTGTATTTAACCACGTATATAGTTATATTTTTAAGCTAGGTACTATATCCAGGTCTAATTATTATTTTGTTCTCTATTTATATTAAAGAAAGTTAGCTTAGATACTCTTAACTAATTTTAGGTTGATTTTGATTTGCTTCTTTTTTTTAATTTGCATAAAACTCTTGCAAATTTAGGTGTTTTAGTGTAAAATATATAAGTGTGTCTTTATAGATGCACAAGCCACGATTATTCAAAAAATTATTATAATTAAACACAAACTTTGCGTTTATAGTTTTTAACTTATCCGCATTAAATACGGAATATCCAGTCAGGAATCATTTATGGATGTTTTTTATGTTGTGTTGTCATTTTGTCTATATTCTAGATTAAATGACGATGGAGGATTTCCATGTATTATTCAAAAAACAAGCAAATTGCCAATTTTAAATCTCTCATTATTCTTATTATATTACTCTTTTTTATTACAGCTATTGCTGTACTTACCTATCAAAACATCCTAACTATTGACACTGCAATAGCAGAAGAATATGAGCAGGGCGTGATCAATAGACTTGTAAATCCAGCAAATGGTTCTAGTAAGGTTTTATATGGGCCTGACATGTATGAGTCTAATTCATATTCATATTCTAAAATATTTCCATCCTCCTCGTCATCATACAATAAATATGACGATGCTTTTTATCATTCTGGCGGAGTTAAGGCTGATACTGTATATAATACTACATATGACACTACTACTGGTAATTATAGCCATAATGGCAATAACGACTACATAATATTCGATTTTGGATCAAAACAATGGGTTTCAAAATTAGTACTAATATCAAGGAATTGGACGTGTCCTTCAGCTATCTTGGATTTTGAGATCAAAGTCCCACTATTTGATGGTGAAATTCCATTAACTAATAAATCAACGACCGACACTTACGTAAAGGGAGTAAGCAATAACAATAGTTATTGGAGTTCAGCTATCATATCGTATAAAGCATCTGTTCGAGGTGATATAGGTGCTTTTAATTGGACTACTGCATATAATAACGGTTCTGGTAATTACAACATTATTACATCTGGGTCACATAACAGTGCGCCTAAATCCGTTGTTTTCACTCCACAATACACTCGATATGTAGCCTTGGTTATTAATCAAACATGGCGTGATAACATCGAAATTGGCGAGGCCGCTTTTTATTATACAACTCCACTAAAAGCGAATGCAACTGAGCAAGAAAAAGAAGCGTATGATATATATAATTATTATAATGTTTCTGGAGGATCTTTAACAAATAACGCAACTAACGATAGTGCTGACCAATCCTACTACGGTTATGGTGGTTATGCTAATTACACTAACGTTTATGCCCCATATGGTGCAGGCTATGATTCTGGTGACGGAAACATCGAACGAATTAACAATGGATCAACTTCTGAAGGTTCATGGTATCATTCCTCGTATAATAGTAGTGGAGCAAGTAACTCTGTTTATGGGAGTAATGCATACCATCCAACAAATGGCAACAGTGACAACATAATTAATAATGACGGCTATATATTAATTGATCTTGGCACAACAAGGTTAGTTAATGGTATTACATATTACCCTAGATCTGGTGGTGGTAATGGTACTATATTAGATTATAAAATTTACATCAATAAAAACCCAACGTACCCTGGTAACGAGAATTATTATATTTCTAATTTCTCAGAGAACGACTCTAGAGCACGTAATATAGGAGGAGGTAATAATTATTTTGAAGAAGTTACTATTAAAGATTATTCATCGTGGGCCAATAATGATACTACGAAGGAAGCCACTTTTAATAGGATATATGCCGCGCGTTACATAGCATTGGTTCCTACTAAGACTCATTCTAACAATAGTCATATAAGCTGTCGTGAACTACAAATTAAAAACCCTGGTCCTTCGATTAATCTTATATCCAGTGAACAAAGCCTCTGGAATAATGTGAGCTCATCTGGCAATCACACTGGCACTTTTTTGTTAACTAATGATATTGCTATCATAGGCAACGCACATAACGTTTCTGGATCTAATAATTCAAACCAGGCAAGCGGTTCTAATGATACTAGGCTGTCTTTCGAGAAGAATGCAGTGGATACTGCTCCAGGCTCTGGTGCTGATGATGGCAACTGGTTTTCTGGAGTTTTGCTAGGTGGGATGCATACTATAGCATACTTTCCTATTGTTAATGCTCCTACTAACACAACTACTAATGTCCGTCAAGATGCAAGCGATGGGGACACTTATCATGCCTTTTTAACGGCGCATTTAAGAGGTGGAACTCTTAGGGACTTCAATTTTGTGTTAGACAAAAAGGTTTATTTAACCTCATATTCAACAGATGGGAAACGACATGGTAATGTATTTGGCATTCTGGTCGGGGTTATGGATGAGGGGGCAGTTATAGACAATGTCAATGTCAAAATCAATGCTAACTGTGGGATTGTTGCAGGAGGGGATTATAGTGGAGCCAGTGGAGCTAGACAAAGCTGGGTTGTTGGTGGTATTGTTGGACGAATTAGAACTGCTTCATCTGTTTCTAATAAAAACATAATAATACAAAACGTCTCTCTTGAAATGGGGGATAATAGTATTCTCTCAAGCGACGGGAAAGATGATGGCACTATAGCATATAGTTTAGCTAGTACAGGTGGGGCTGCACTTGTAGGTGGTATTGCTGGATTAGTTCT
>JAIRMA010000001.1 GCA_031259085.1 Christensenellaceae bacterium | reverse complement strand
CCAGGAGTAAACCGGCTGCAACACGTAACTTAAAGAAATTTAAATAAGTTCTCACTTAGCTTTATTAAACCTCACACCAGTTAAATTGATTGCCGTCAAGCATTCGTTAAACCGCACACAAACTAAGGTTTGTAGCCTCACACCTCGTACTCTTCGCTTCCTGCTCGTCAATAATTCTTTTGATTGCTTCAAAAGGTATCTCGCCTTCATCAGCTTGCCTGTGGTGTTCCCTACATAGCGTAATGAGGTTGCTCGGCTCAAACGCAAGCCTTTTATTCTCGTCTATCTTGATTGCATGATGAACTTCGATGCCCTCGCAGTTGTAAATTCCTTCTCGCAGACAAATCTGACAAAGAAAACAGTCTCGCTTTCGAATTTGTTCTCTGGTTTTGCCCCATTTGTATGTGCTTCTCAGGATAAATTGTTCCGTCAGTTTGCTTGTGGGTTTGTTTGGGCAGATATAGTCTTCATTGTGGATTCTAGAGCAGTGTTTGCAGGATTTTAACATATTTTTTATTTCCTTATTTTTGTTTATTTTTGGGTTATCACTTTTTGGCATGAAAATACCGCTTCGATTTGAAGCGGTATGTTCTTGCTCTGTTATTGTATTACGGATCTGTGGAAATTTGAGGAAAAATCGTGGTCTACAGGAGATTTAATAAAAGCGTTAGGAAATGAAACATTTTAAAAATCAATCGATCTCAGGCAATCTAGCATAGGGTCTGTCTGAGTCAGTTACGCGATTTTTCTTGAAGAATCTAAAAAATTTACCAAAAAGACTTGACCTATAGTTCACTTTTCTAACAGATATATCTATGTTGCAGAACCTACCAGTAAAATTATTTTGAAAGACAGAATTAACAACCATAGTATCAGCAGTTTTATATACTATGCGTATATTATTAAAATTTTCATCTGAAACATCTGATGGAATCATGTAATAAATTAGGTCATTTGCCTCAACGGTAATGGAATTTTCTAAAAAGTCAACTAAACGTGCAGCAGATACATATCTAGCAGGACTAGTATAGGATTGAAAAAACTTTAGAAAAGGAGCACGTGATATTTGAATTTCCAAACAACCATGTGAATTTGATGTAAAACAATTCAAAACATCATCTATTTTTTCAGCGCCTTCAGTTGTAAGCACAGCAATTTCTTCACCGATAATGCCTTTACCGTTTTTTAAAACTGGAACAGCAATTGTCACTTCATTAATATTTTTGTCATTTATCATAAAAATAATACTGTCACAATCAACGTATAAACTTTTTCTTGAATTTAATTCTTTACGATTGATTCGACTTCTTATCATTTCTATTATTATCTGATTTTTGATAAATCTAAAATCTTTAAGAGCTACACAACTGGTTGTAATTATGAATAATAAAATAAATGTTAAATTAAAAAATTTTAAAAGATTTTTCATTGTTTCTCCTAAGTTTTATTAATCTTCGTCTGAATCCCTTTTTTTATAACAACGATCCCTAACAAGCCAGTATACTGCCCCAACCAAAGCCAACAGTAATAATATTACTCCTACCCCAGATAATATAGATACTGTAATCCTTTCACCATGCTGAACTATTGCGAAGGTATTTGCTGCTGATTCACCTGCTAAACTAATAAAGGGTGCACCAATACCTACAGCTCCTAAGGCAATATAGGTTGCTATAACTTTTTTGTTTGCTCTCGCTAGATAATTTCCCAACCATGCTCCAAACGTCCCTGCTATTGTTGTTCCTACAGCTGTCCATAACGCTCTCATAAACTCATTTTCTGTGTATTCATTCGCAATCGAAATCGAGACAACTCCCCCTAACATCTGAAATCCAGCTGGCACTAACGCTCCTAGCAAAGTTTTCCCATGCATGCGATTGTGTGCGTGACGTCTTTGTTCCTGGTCTGCAGCACCTTGAGCCGCCAGCGGCCATTCTTGTAAGACCCCATCAGGTTGTTCCGTTTCAACTCCTGATGCCTGTTCTTCCTGAATGTGCCTCGTGAGTTCTTGTAGTTCTTGTATCATCTGATTGAGATTAGGGAGTAGTTGTTGTATTAGTGGTGTTCTAGTTTGGGATTCTTTTTGCAATATTGTTTGTATTAATTGTATCACACGAAATTCTCGAGCACCCAAATTCAAAGCTTCTATTCTTTCCGCAATTTGTTGTTGCAAATCATCTAGCTGTTCTTGTGGCAACAACTCTTGTAGCATCGTTGCTACACCTACTGAATTTCCATTTCGCAATGAGTCTCTAAAATTCTGCAGATTTTGTAGATTTCGTATTAATTCTTGTAGCATTATTCAACCTCCAATTTTCGGCACAGCCTGTATTTGTTTTACGTTATCCACTATTTTATTAGCTATGTCTGATGGCACTTGCATCTCTTCTATGTCAATGTTTTCATCAAAAATGTTCATAGCTCTTATTATTGATTTAATCGGTTTAATCACATGATTATTTTCATCCAGCAAATTAATTGCATCTTCAAAAAAAATTTTTATGTCATCAACACATTTATTAAGCTGTTTGCCTTTTAATTTTGTAACTTCTATCTTTTGTAATTTTTCAGCGGCTGATTTTAATTTCAACAATTCAGAATCATCTTTCGCTCTTGTTTTAATTTTAACATCTTTCATAAATTCTTTTCGTGATCTTTTGGTTTTCATTTCCAAAACTTCAGAATCATTCTTAGCAACCCTCTTAGTTCCAACCTCTTTTTTACTCGAAATCTTCTTAGGATTTTTTTTACTCAAAATCTTCTTAGGATTCGCCCTAGCCAACTTAATCAACGCTTTTGCAAATTTTGGTAACGGAGCACCCAACATAATCACCTTCTTTATTCTTCTATTTTTGTTAGTTCT
>JAIRMA010000064.1 GCA_031259085.1 Christensenellaceae bacterium | reverse complement strand
ATACATTCCAATACTTACCACTACCTTCCCCACCGTCTATATATGTTGGATAGTTGACATTCTCAATAAATTTGTTTTGCATGTCTGCAGTGTACCAGTACCAATTTCCACTGACCACTAAATTATTATATGGATTATATACTTTGTTATTACTGTCACTTAAGAATGTAGCCTCAATCAATGGCGCTCCATATGTTATTACATCCGAATTAACCTCATGTATCCCTACACCTAATATAGGTGCTGCTTTATCTATAATAAAGTTTTTGCTCCCTATATATGTAATATTGTAATTAGCAAGGTCATTTGGTATATACCGCAAAGTATACTCTTTAAGTCCAGCATCAGGATAACCTGTGACTGCTGCATCATTTTTTTCAAACCAAACCCATATACCAGAAACTATAGTTGAACCCTCAGCTAGTGTGACATTATTTGCATTGTAATAGAAGCCAGCTAGGACTTTTCTGTTACTTGAGTCATAATAATCTGTGTTAAGTGAAATAGAATTTGAAATATCAGATATGCTCTTTCCATAAATCAGATCACCTATCTGAATATTAGATTGATTCAGATCTGCCCCTGGTGTTGCTTTTTCTACAATAATTTTAAGATTCTTTTCAAGTACGGCATAATATGATGGATTTTGATCGGGTACAAATTTCAAAGTATACTCTGTATTAGAATCAGAAACGTTGGGTTTATCATTTGCATAATTATGTCCAGGTGAAGGCACTTCACCTTTATATAACATCCACTCCCCAGCTATAATAGTTTTATTAACTACATATTGATTTGCAATAAAATAAAAGCTCCTAACTTTAAGCAGTATATCATTTAAAGACTGTCCGTAAGTTATTTTGTTAATTTGATCCCAAGAATTAGGCCCACTTTCCAATGCGTCATACGTAAATGATGTATCAAGAATTTGAAGCTTTCCTAATGCTACATTTATCTTGCTTGCTGGGAGTGTAGATTCTATATATTTGAAATTAAGTGAGTCCGTTGGCTCAAAAGTAAATTTACACGATGATGTATTGCCATAAGGTAACACTGTATCAGGATATTCCCAAACAAATTTTCCATCAACCAAAATGTTTTGGTATGTTGGTTTATAATTATTAAAATATGTTGTTTTATCTTTTAATGATTCTCCATAATTAATGTTTAAAGTATATAGTTCAGCACCTAAATCAAAAGTAGCTTGTGTAATGGTAAAAGTTCTTATATTTGTTTGTCCTACTATTTCTCCATCCTTACTAATGGTAGATTTAAAATAATATGTTCCTACTGATGAGAATGGCGAATTACTACTTGAGAACAGTGAGACAGACGATGTACCATAATAATTTGTTACAGTATAGCCAGCAATATTATTAACATACGGCCCTTGCGTTATACCAGCACTTTGATTTCTACTATAATTAAATGTATCCGACCCAATTACTGTTATTGCAGTATAGTTGGCTTTTATATTTAATGTATCAGGAGAAGAATATGTAATGTCAAGGGGTTTTTTTAGTATTACTTGCATTTTGTTTTGTTGGATTGCATTTGTGCTTTTTGTATCAGATCCAGTCCAACCTGTAAAATAGTAGTTATCCATCAATTTTGCATTAGCACTAGAATTTATCGTAATTAATGACAGCTCCTTATTTGGTTTTAAACCTGTTATGTTTTCTATTGAATTTGCAAGCGTTGTTTGATAATTGACTGTTGGTAGATAATTTGTTGTAGTAGTGTATGAGATATAAACACTCTTAATATTACATCGCGCTTTTTTGTTTGGCCAGTTTATACCTCCATGAACAAAAATTCCATAATGCGAGTCGACATAATTTGACATATCTAACTCAGGAGTATCTTGGGTAAAAAGCTCAGTATTATTACGATCAACTTTTTCAAAATGATCGTTTGTATAGTATGTATTATGTAAGTCGAAAGTATCTCGCATTTTTGTTAACTGGTCCCTAACTGTAAAATCAGTAGGAATATAAGTATATTTACCATCTCTAATATGAAAACCCCAGTTGTTAACTGATTCAGAAGAAAATTCAACAGTTACTTTAATTGTAAATTTAATTGTAACCCGTTTAGAAGTTATTGCTTTTTTTAGATCACCTCCAAAAAAAATTCTACCCAATATGTTAGATGTTATGATACCACCTCCATTCCAATAACAAAATGCAGTCCCCAAATAAAAGTCCGAGGTAGTATCGACTTCTGTTAACGTAACAACTGTAGCATTAAAAGAGTGATCTACATCAGCCCTTGCAGTGTCAATATTAAGGTCTGACTTAGAATTGATAAAATCACCAGCAATATTATTTAAGATAGGCTTAATGCTTTGATTGTGGATTATGAATAGGAAGCAGAATGTAAAAAGCAAGATAAAAAATAGTACAGTATGTTTAAATATACTATTTATTTTAATAATTTTTCTGTTTTTGTTATTCATAATAACCTCCACTATGCATTAAGCTCACTTATATGTTCTGTAATACATAACACTTGCATACTATTTTATAAGATGTTTTACTATAACTAAATAAATTCAGCTTAAAACAATTAATATAATAAATTCTAAAATAATTTTGGCTGTAATACTTAATTTTAACTTAATTATTTAACCAGCGATTTTTTCTTAGATCCTATTATTATAACTATAATTAAGAATAAACCTATTAAAACACCACCTACAATATATGGCCAAATTATAGGCTTTGTTTTAACAACAAACTCCTTTTGTATTTGTTGTGCTTCAATATATTCGTTTCCATCTACCTCAATAAACATTGAATAGGTACCTGAGCTAGTAGGTGTATTATAGTACACCTGACCCGCAGAATCTCTGTAATAAAGACGTACAGTCACGTTATATTCTTGACTATCAACATAGACTTTAACGCTTAAAGATTCTACTGCCCCTTCAATCTGATCGAGACTCCCGTCAATTTTAACAACGGGCGCTGCTTTTTGAACAGTTAATTGAATATAACCTTTAATTACCAAATAATGTTCTTCGTCAAATGGCGTGAATGTCCATGAGTAAGATCCAACTCCTGGTTTAAGTTCTTGATCTTGATCTAAGACAACATAGCCCTTTGATAGTGTACTTAAGCTAGGCAATGGGTTTCCATAGTATAACGTATCCTTAGGAGGGATAATATCAACATCAAGACTTCCTTTAACTATCTTAAGTAACGCTCTTAAACGTTGCTCATTATAGTTAGTTTTTGTAACTACAACTTCAATCAAATATTCGCCAATCTCTGTATAACTACTCTGAGGTTCTGAAATTGTACCGCCCTCAGATTGTGTTAAAAGATAGTATTTGAACTCAGCTCCAGTCTCAAAAGAGCTTAGTTTAACTTCGTGTTTTTCCCCATCGTACTCAACCTTAATCTCTGTAATACCTGATACAAATGTCCCTTCAAATGCATTCTTAGTCATTTCAGCAGGTTCTATCACATAAGTCCTGCTAATCTCAGCTGAATCAGATAATTTGTAATTAGATATATTTGAGATGATAACTGAAATTTTGAAGGATCCACTGTTAATATTACTATTCTCACGTGAGGTAGACATCATAACATCACTAGATGTGTCTCCTGTTACTATTTCATTTGGATCTGGAAATATACTTGGTGTTTTCTCATTCCCGTCATATATGTAAATTACATTCTCAAATATTGGAGTGATAGGCCTCTTTTCTATTGTAAAATATACAGGTTCCGTATCAAGTGTAATCTCATAATTTTGTCCAAAACTAATTGTACCATACGTTATCTTGTATGCTTTTGCCTGTTTTGAGTTATCAACAACTGTTAAACTACCACTCACTTGATAATTATCATATGGCTCAGCACCATATTTAAATGTATACGTTAAATTATTTCCATCTACTGCTAGTCCATCATAAATTTTTGAATTAGCATCTGGTACTATAATTATAGATTTTGGCACTATGTTATATTTTATGCTATTAAACAGACCTGTCTCAACAGATGAGTATTGATCATTTATTCCTTCTGTGTATATAACTTTCATAAAATATACACCAACATTGATCGGTAGCTCTGCTGTCCAGTTAATTCCGTCTACAGTGTAACGCACTGATATTAATCCGGTTAATAACCCATCTAGATTATTAATCTCGCTAACTTTAAATTCACCACCATTATGTAATAAGAGTAAGTTTGTCAATGGGAATTCTGAACCCACAGAATCATATGTCTTTGAATAACTTACCATACTAAATTCAGGCAGTGGGTTTTTAATTCTTAAAATATTATTAAATATATTTAGATATTCAATGTAAGTCTCACTCGCCTCAACA
>JAIRMA010000017.1 GCA_031259085.1 Christensenellaceae bacterium | reverse complement strand
AAACGATTCTGCTGTATAATTATGCATATCATATTCCTAATCATTATATCAAGTATATATGTTGATGCCATGCCTTGAGCAAACACAAAAATATTCATTTGAATAAGGTTTATATAGATTATGTAATATCTCATATCATTGTGTATTGACTTTAATATTAAAAACTTAATATATGTTTTAGTAGAATATAATACACTATTAATTAAAGTCTGCTTTTATTAAAGAACCACCTCATGTGCATCTTTAAATTCACAATACAAATAGTACCCTCATTCATGATTATTTAAATATAATACTATTTTCTATTGTTTAGCAGTTTTTTTAATAATCTAACACTAAAACAATTTTACGTTAGCTGACTGCAATCGCACATTTAAATTGTTTTCTTTGTTTGTATACTCTAGCACATCATAAATTATGATTGCTACAATATTTCATTTATCTATAGACTAAATGCTGTATCGTTTATGATAATTATATTGAGAATTTCAAGATGAATATCTAGACAATGTGATTTCACTAACAAACAGCTATGTTGCTACTTAATTTTGATAGCATTTTCTATGTATTTAGCTTATTTCAAGGATCTGTCAACATTTAATTACGTGCTTAGTGTGATTAAATGCATCGATGATTTCTGACTCGTCTGGTTCTGTTATTAATTAAAATAACTAACAGCATAAAATATTCTAATTATACTTTATTATTCGTATTACTGAATTTCTATTAATAAGTCAGACGTATGAAGCTCTTGTTATGTTTTATACTTGCTATAAAGCTAATAATAAATCCCTTAAAAATAATCTCATTAAAAAAATAGGTTATAATCATTACTAAAAATCTCAATAAATAACCATATTTTTAGTATGTATAGGAGTACAAATGGCAAAAAAAATAATTATTGGTGTAGACGAGGTTGGTGCTGGAGCGCTTGCTGGCCCGCTATTAGTCTGTGCCATTGCTATTTATGGAGATGCACCTAAAATTCAGGATGTGACAGATAGCAAGAAGTTAACTCCTCGCAAACGAGAAGATTTAGCAACTTTAATAGAAAATACAATTTTATGTAAGAGCTTAGCATATTTATCTCCTGTATATATTGATACTATAAATATAAGGAGAGCAAGGCAAGATGGGATGGAAATAGTTATAAATGATGTTATAAAACAATTGCTTAATAAATGTGACATACACAATATTAGCGTTAAAATAGATGGTACAAACTTAGATGTAATAAATGACTATGGTTTAATACCAGAATATTTGATTGGCGGTGACGGAACAGAATATGCTATCAGTTGTGCATCTATATTAGCAAAAGTTACGAGAGATAAAAAAATGTTAGATTATGCAATTGAATACCCTCAATATTCTTTCGATTCAAATAAAGGTTATGGAACAAAATCACATATACATGCCATACAAAAATTTGGATTATCTGATATTCATAGAAGGACTTTCTGTTATAACTTTATTGTTGATGAAAATCAATTAGGCTTTTGGAATTGATTGGATTAATCTAGCATGCGAAATCATGATGGAAAGATGTTTTAATAATATTTGCTCACCAAATATTACACTTAAGTATATTCAGTACAATTAACAGAGCACTTTAAGTTTTTAAAAATATAGTTATTCGTGCAAATATTGACGAATTTTCTGCTTTATTAATATTCTCATAAATTCAATTCCAAAATAATGGTATAAATACAATTTTTAGATTTATTTTGATTTGTTGTTCACGTTACTCTATAATAACATTAATCGTTTTCTATAGATAAGCTTGCGTTTATGTTTACAATGGCTTGTTTTTTTGATAGAATATATTGGTAATTAAATATAAGACTTGAGGTACAGCATGCCACATATTGATGTAAAATTAGTTGGTAATCCCAGTGATCAGCAAAAAAAAGTAGTAGCCGAAAAAATTGCGAAAATTATTGAGGACGAATTTGGTAAAGCTCGCAAATATATATCTGTATCAATAGAGGGAAAATCGTTTGATGAATGGAGCGAGGTCTATTATTCTGAGATCAAGGATAATAAGAATATTGTGATAAAACCACAATATACGAATCCGAGAACTTTTCAATGAATTTAAACATAGTGTAATTAACTGCCGTTTTACTAAGCATTGTTTTTTCTAATTCAAAATTAGTTATGATTTTATATGTGCGCTTACCTGTTGTTTATAGTAATAAATTATGAAAAGCGTGAGAAAATTCCTTTATATCTTTTTAAATTATTATTTGATTAGCTATCTAAGAATAGGTTATCAAAGTACATCATTAGTATTTATCATATATAAGATGTCTAATGCTGTAGATCTAGGGTGTCCTCAGGCAGATCAGACCAGGCAATCTCAACCTTGTTGTCTCATCTTTCAACGTCAGCTCTTCTTCTTATTTGTTTGTTATTTGTTTAACTATGGTAATGGTATTCCAAAACAATGTCCATGCGAACGGCTTCACTAATGATCTGTCATTTTCAATCGTCATCATCGCTTGGCCTTGATGAAGTAATCAATCTGCTTTTGGACTGTGGAACTCGGTAGGGAACATCGGCACGCTAATCGTTCATGGGCCTCATGAAGTTTCCTTTACTTTTAGCTCAATGATCGCTTGGGCAGAAATTCAGACCAATACTCAGCCATGGTTATGTCAGACTTATCCATCTTGAGGAGCTCGACTTCTCTCGATTTCTGTTAGCACAAATGATCATGCTTATAGGGTCTCGTTTTCTTGTTGCTCGGTGGTGCGGGTTTTACCGCACCACTTAGGACTTACGATATAGATTGCCTTGAATGTTTGAAGCTTTTCGTGTAATACGATATCGGCAATGCGAGGTAAATAATTAGTTTCCACGATTTATACTCCTTTCTGATCACATATATTTATACTCATACGGAGGAAAAAGTCAAGCGCCTCTCCGCGCTTGTGGCGATTTTATTTCTGAATTTGTGGGCATTTCGTTACAAAGTTTGTGGGATTCCGTCGAATAGCGGTATATAAACACGATAGAATATGAGCAATAGGCATAATTTACGTGCGATTTTATAGCGAATGAACGCGGCGTTATACCAAAAAGGCGATCATAAAGGGTAGGAGGTTCAAATCGCTAAAAAAATGAGCAACGGAACAGCGGGGCGGAATAGCACGCACATTTTCGCGCAATCAAGAAATGGGGAAAAGGCGGGCAAAAGACACCGCTTTTGGCGTCAAAAAGCCATATTTACAGGGAAAAGAAGAGTTAACAGCGCGTAAAACTTATAAAAAAAGGCCCGCGCACCTTGAATAAATGTCACCAAGCGCTCACTGTACAGTTTTTTATATATACCAAAGAAATGCACGGCGGAGAAATGAGCGAGTGACTGTGACAAACCTCGCAAATGTTTTTCAAGTATTCTTCAAACCCCTGGATTAATGCGGTTGATTTGTTTCACAAAAAGTGCTATAATTTTTTATGATTTTGTTAAGCGAGACGGTCAAAATGACTCTCAGTGAAAATATTGTTGATTTGAGAGGAAGGTTGCAAATAACGCAGATGCAACTTGCAGAGCTACACGGGGTTTCGTTTGCAACCGTTAATCGTTGGAAAAAGGGACACCATGACGCGACGATTTTAGTTCGACGGAGGTTTGACGACCTTTGTGAACAACACGGCATAATATTCCACGATAAAGGTGATAGGTAACGTGTATGCCAAAATTGTTTAATGGACAGCCTATAAGAGCGGAATACTGCGCGGAGCGGAGAGAATGGCTTTTCTCTGTTGTTGACGCTTGTGGCGTTTTGTCGGAAAGCGATAATCCGCGCCGTTATTGGAGTGAC
>JAIRMA010000100.1 GCA_031259085.1 Christensenellaceae bacterium | reverse complement strand
GATAGCCGCAGTCTTATAATTTGCCGTCAATACATCACCAATCGCATTAATAGCAGTAGTTTTTAGGTTATCAATTGTTGTTGTGTCTGTTGCAGCGTTTATTTCATTCTCTGCTGTTGATATAATCGCATTTATTGCATTCTGTCCAGCAGTATCATATGCCGAATCATAATCAACAGGCTTAGCACCTTTAACTGCACTGATGGCTGTCTCTTTCGCTTTTGCTAATATTGTATTAACCTTACCAATATCAGATATGGCAGTCTCTTTAATGCTATCAATTGATGATGTGTCGGTTGCAGCGTTTATGTCATTCTCTGCTGTTAATATAATCGCATTTATTGCATTCTGTCCATCAGCATCATATGCCGTATCATAATCAGCAGGCTTAGCTGCGTTAACTGCACTGATGGCTGTCTCTTTCGCTTTTACTAATATTGTCTTAACCTTATCAATATCATATATGGCAGTCGCTTGAATGTTATCAATTGATGATGTGTCATTTGCATTGTTTATGTCATACTCTGCTGTTGATATAATCCATTCTATTTCATTCTGTTCATAAGTATCATATGCCGTATCAAAATCAACAGGCTTAGCACCTTTAACTGCATTAATAGCAGTGATTTTTAAAAGATCTAAATCACTTTTAATCAAATCAATTGCGGACTTAGCAAATTCCAACTTTTGATTAACTTCTGAGACAGTGCTTGCTAAATCAATCGCTTGTTTTCCGTCCATTATGGCTTGTTGAAGTTGATTAGAATTTTCTAAATATTCATTAGCATCAACATAGTTTTCTAATTCAACCTTTTTGCTGGCTTTATAATTATCCAAATCAGCTTCTTTTTCACTGATTGTTTTAACACTATTTATGTTTGTAATTGCTTGTTGATATGCTGTTGAAATATTTTGTTTGACAGTAGCAGCATCTATAGCTTCCTTTCCTACTATAATCACATCAGTTATTTCGGCTTTTCCTTCGTCATCATAAAGACTAATGTCTAATATATCATTGACATAAGAATCCAACTGTCCTTTCGCAGCAATTTTAGCATTGTTGAGAGCTATTGTTAGGTCAGAATCAATTGCATCAATTTTATCAATTGCATCTTCATAGGCCGCGTCAACTTCAGAAATCGTTGTTGCTTTATCTATATTAGATTTACCTTCGTTAATAGCTGCAACAACATCTGCCTGGTTATTTATATAATCAGCCAAATCAACATATTCATCTAAGTCATTTAATTTAGACTCTTTATGATTAGCTAAATCTATTTGGGTTTTTGTTTTAACATTATCAATATTAGCTATGGCATCGTTAAGTGCGCTCTCAACTAATGCAATGGACTCTGCACTATTAATTAAAGAATTTCCATCATTCACATATCCAGTAATGAGAGCAATTTCATCTTCATAGTATGTATCATTGATATTAAGGCCTATAATATATGTTGATAATGTGCTCAATGCTTCTTGTTTAGCATTTAACAAGGCTTGTATCTGCGCTATCGTCTTAATAGCATCTATGGAATCTTTTGCTTCTTGTAGTTTTAAAGCAACACTTTCCACTGTAGAAGCGGTCTCTATTGCAGTGATGCCAGCTTGTCTTGCGCTGTTTAGCGCATCATGATCGTCCTCATAATAACTTGTGAGATCGCTTTTGTATCCATTTAATTCTGTCTTAGCGTTTGTTTTAGCAGTGGCTAGTGTTTCAATAGCTATCTGTTCTGGAGTTTTAAACTTGGCAATTATAGTTATATCTTTTACAACTTGAAAAGTATATTCACTTCCTGCCTCATCAATTTTAACGTCTGAAACATACCATCCCTCGAATTCAAATCCTTCGCTTGCCGTGGCAGTTATCGTGACTTCACTGTTTTCTACATAAACTCCAGATCCTGTAACAGTACCATAAGTTTCATCCTCAATAGAAACTGTAATTGTAAATTTAACTTCCTCAACAACATTCTTATCTTCACAACCAACAAGCCCTACTAAGACTAGTAGCGTTATTAATGCAAAAATTATAAGAGAGAGAGAGAGAGAGAGAGAGAGAGAGAGAGAGAGAGAGAGAGAGAGAGCCCTTACTCGAATGTTTCTTCGCCATAATATTCAACTCCATATAAATTTTTTATACAAGCTCAAAAATTAAAAGAAGTAATGTCATAAACTCCATCGTCAATTATATCAAAGTGATATTTTATTGAATATTGTAAAATTTGGACGTTGGTTTCTTTAAAATTTAATCACATGTATTCGTCAAATATTATAACACTAAATTTATAATAATTCAATAGAATTACAATGAATTTTACTTGGTATTGAAATTAACGTAAATAAATTTTAATTATCTATGTTTTTATTTGACAATCTGCTTTACATATGAGATAATTACTATAACATAAAGTCTGTATCGATGATATTTCGGAGAGTAAGCCTTTTATAGATCAATGACTTACCACATGGACTTAGCTTTAGCAATTTCTTCGTGTGGTTTTTTTATACTATATTCTAGACATTATAAAAATTATTGGAGGCTTAAAATGAAACGAGTTGGTATCGTTGGTATCGTTGTTAAGGATAACAAGAGCGCCGCCCTTGAAATTCAAAGCATATTGACTGAAATGAGTGATATTATTATAGGTAGAATGGGGATTCCAGATCGCATTAACCATATAAATGTTATTAGCGTTGCTGTTGAAGGCGAAAGCGAGCAAATTTCTGCCCTGTCTGGCAAGCTCGGCAGACTGAACGGCGTTAGCGTTAAAAGCGTTATGACTTCGATTGAAATTTAAATCACTCCTTTTGTGGTCACTTTTTAGATCAAATAGTCACGTTCTTTTAGTTCTAGATCATATATACTAATTTTCATCACTTTATGTTAGAAAAATTAACTACGCATATTTGACAAAACTCAACTGACACCAAATTTGTGATAATATGTTTTATCAGTTCTTGTGGTTTGTCAGATAATCTAATAATTTTATGTGAGGACTAAAATGAAAAAGACCCTTGTTTTAATTGTTTTTTTATTAACAATTATTTTTTCAGTATCAGCATTCCTTGTTGGATGCGATTCTAACAATAATGGTCAGCACACTGATCATAACAACTCAGACCCAAAAGCTATACAAGTTGTCGCCCCAGACGGGGCCCCGCTCTTAAGTATGACTTATCTTTATTCTGAGAATTTCAATCCTATTAGCTCTTATAATATTTCCTACGAAAAGTTGCAAACTGCAGATCAATTAACGGCTTCGTTAATGCAACAAACACCAGACTTTGCAATAGCCCCAATAAATATTTGTGCAATGATGTATAATAATGATTCTGGTTATTTATTTGCTGGAGTGAGCATATGGGGCATTATGCATATAGTCTCTAGTGTTGAATCTGCTACTCTTGAATCGATGAAAGGTGAAATTATAGTTGCGTTCACGAAAGCAGGAACACCTGGTATTACCTTGAGATCAATTTTATCACAAAATAATATTGAGTTTGACGAAGTCACAACTGATACACTTGATGACGGTAATCTTGGAGATAAGGTTGGAATATTATATTTAACGGATGCAAATTTAGTAGCTCAAACCTTAACTGCAGGAGAAATTGACGGTGTTGAGATTAAATATGCATTATTACCAGAACCTGTCGCGACTAAAATAGCAACTGCTACCAATCAGAAATACACGGCAAAGGTTAATTTACAAACCCTATGGGAAGAAAAAAATGGTTTCTCATACCCGCAAGCTGGATTAATATTTCATAAGCGGCTATTAGAATCGGACAGGGCATTCGTTGATTCCTTTATATCAATGGTTGAGTTATCAAATTCTTGGGCAAAAGCAAATCCTACTAAAGCTGGAGATATAGCAAAGTCTGTTCTCGAGTCATCATCTATATCAAGCGGAAGTATAGTCGAAGCTGCAGTTAACGCTGGTAGGTTGCCATTGGATTTTCAATCTGCTGTCGAATCAAAGTCCTCTGTCTCATCTTATCTTAGTATTATATTTCAATCAACACCAACTCTAATCGGTGGGAAGCTTCCCGACGATGATTTTTATTATGCAAAAGCCTCTTAAAAACAAAAAATTCAGTGCCTTAACAAAATTTATTTTTGCTGGACTTGGGTTACTAGTTATAATAGCGGTGTGGTGGATACTCGCCGATACGAAATTCAAATCAAACGGCATTATCCCCGCACCACCATTAATATTGCAAATAATCATTCAAGAAATACAAAAACCAATTTTTTCTAAGGCTGTTAATGCTACTATTTCTCGTAGCATATATAGTTTTATCATCGCATTTCTTTCTAGCACACTCCTTGCAATTATCTCTTCTCGAGTAAAATCAGTGCACGCATTTTTGCGTCCATTCATGACAGTGTTTAGGGCAATGCCCACCATGGCATTGATAATCATTCTTTTAATGATAGTTGGAAGCAAAACTTTGCCCGTTGTAATAGCATTTCTCATTGTGTTTCCTTTATCTTATGAAAACATGCATGAAGCCATTTGTGGCATTGATAATCGATTATTACAGATGGCGCGTGTTTTTAAAGTATCGCATGTCAGACAATTGTTCACTATTCATTTGCCAAGTGTATTGCCATATATGTTCGCTTGTATCGTGTCTGGATTCGGATTAAATCTCAAGGTAGTAATTGCAGCAGAAATTATGGGATTACCTACTATATCCATTGGCTATCTTATTTTGACAACAAAACAGGAATTTGATTTTTCGACCTCATTTGCTTGGTTAGTTATTGCTGTAGTATTAAGTTATATATGTGAATTCTTATTAAGAATGCTTGGGCGCCTTTTAATGCCATGGAAATATCCAGATCAAAAAAATATAAAACGTTTTTTTGCATCTATATATCGCTTTTTCAAGGAGAAACTCCTAGGGGATGCAAAATGATAGAATTTGAGAATGTCAGCTTTTTATATGATAATGAAATAATAATTAAAAATTTTTCACAGATTTTCGACAAAAATAAAATTCACTGCATTCTCGGGCCATCGGGATGTGGAAAGACTACACTATTAAACTTAATAGCTGATTTAATTAAACCAACTTTGGGAATTATACACGGAATCACTGACGGCGTTAGTTATGCTTTTCAGGATGAGTGCATTATCCCACAAGTAACATGTTTAAGTAATTTGAATTTTGCATTGACTAGCGCGTATCCCAAAAGGTCAGCTCGCATTGCAATTTGTCATGAATTTTTGAACGCTGTAGGTTTATCAAATGAGTATAAGAAATATCCTCATGAAATGAGCGGGGGAATGAGGCAACGTTTAACTCTCGCAAGATGTTTTGCTTATCCATCTAATATACTTTTAATGGATGAGCCGTTCAAAGCATTGGACATTATGCTAAAATTAGAAATCTTAGATCTTTTTATTTCTCTTTGGCAAAAAGATCAACGCACTGTGGTGTTCATAACCCACGATCCAGATGAAGCAGCAAGATGCGCTGATATAGCATATGTTTGTAATGGCGTGCCGTTCAATATAACAGATGAAATTAATATTTCATCTCCTAGATCACAAGACAATAGTAAATATTCAAAACTCATATATGAGGCATTGGTTAGACACAAAACTATGAGTTAATTTTGAGGTAGTAACTACAATAAATATTATAATTTTTTCCTTCGCCTTTTCTTAGCATTTGGCTCTGTCAAGAAATAATATTCTATGGCATCCTTCAAGGCCTTCCAGCTTGCAGCAATTATATCAGTAGACACACCTGTCGTTGTCCAAATACGTTTACCATCTGTGTTTTCTGTCAAAACCCGTACTTTAGATCCTGTTGTGCAATCATCAGATAAAACGCGCACCTTATAATCAGTCAACCATATTTTTTTAACCGCAGGATAAAATCTTGCTAACCCATCTCTTAATGCTAAATCCAATGCATTTACTGGGCCATTCCCAAACGATGCAGTTGTTTCACATTCCCCATCTACTTCAATCTTAACTATGCCACAGGCAGACAATTTACCATCTGGGGATGGATACTCACCACTCGTCCGATACATTTGTAAATTAAAACTTGGCTTAAATTTGCCTAACATTTCCAATACTGTTAATTCAAACGACGCATCTGCGGATTCAAACTGATATCCGTCAAATTCGAGATCTTTTAATTTCTTAACTATTTGATCAGTCTCAGGGGAATCTTTTGTTAGCTCTGGAGCTATTGATGATAGTTTGTTTATGACAGCTCTTTTACCACTCATTTCGCTGATTAAATATCGACGCCTGTTCCCTACTGATTGAGGTGTCACATGCTCAAATGATTCGGGATTCTTATCTACACCATCAATATGCATACCACCCTTGTGGGTAAATGAGCTTGAACCTGTATATGGTCTGTTGGATGGTTGTATTAAATTAGCGATGTCATAGACTCTAGATACTGTATCAGTTAATGTGGATAAATCCTTAATAGACAAATTGTAATCGGTTTTTAAAACTAGGTTCGGTATTATTGTCCCCAAATCCGCATTGCCGCATCTCTCTCCAATTCCTATAAACGTACCTTGTACATGTGATGCCCCAGCGTTCACAGCAATTATTGAGTTAGCTATTGCACATCCTGTGTCGTTATGACAATGTATTCCTATCCTTACATTTGAAAATTCTTTAATTACTTCATTTACTATCCGACTTAAATCAAACGGCAGAATACCTCCGTTAGTATCACATAATGTTATAACTGAGGCACCAGCAATTAGGGCTGTTTTTAAAACAAATAAAGCATATTGTGAATCTTCCATATACCCATCAAAAAAATGTTCAGCATCAAATAAAACATCGCGTCCGTTCTGTTTAAAGAATCGTACTGTATCAGTGATCATATTAAGATTTTCTTCTTTTGAGGCTTTAATGACATTTTGAACATGAAATTTTGAGGCTTTTCCAAAAATTGATACGGTTCTGGTGCCCGCAGCTAATAGCGCACTGCAACCTTCATCATAATCAACACTTATTCCTTTCCGCCTTGTGGACCCAAATGCACAAATCTGAGATTGTTTAGTTTTTATTCGCTTTATTTCTTCGAAAAATCGCATGTCCTTAGGATTAGAGGCTGGATTTCCAGCTTCTATATAGTCAACGCCAAATGCGTCCAAAGCCCTTACTATTGAAAGTTTATCACTAACAGAAAACGATACGCTTTCACCCTGGGCACCGTCTCGCAGTGTACTATCCAAAATCTCAATCCTTCTCATTCTAACCTCTAACTTAAGAATATTAATTTTAGTATATTAATTTATACCATTTTATTTAATTATTTTCAAGTATTCTGAGTATGTTTTATGCTTAATTTATGATTATACCGACAAAAATCTTTTTAAAAATTTTAAAAATTTTCCCTCTTTCAAAATTTTACTGAAGATCTAACACTTTAATTCTAAAATGCTAGATTTTCACCTTGATTATTAATATTTATAACTTTCTTGCGCATTTTACCGAGCCTTTGCCTCTTTTTTTGTGCTTATTTCATTTTATGATTTGTTTTTTTCGCATTAAGACGTTTACCTTTCTTCTTAAGACCTTTATGAAAATTCTGAAAATTGACTGCTTCAATTTTATGTGTCATCTATTAAGTCCGTCGGCCCTTGACCAAACACTGCAATCTTGTCTATATTATACCTCCGCCGCAGTACGGATCACGCCCTCAATCCCATTTCGCATATTTCTATACTCATTATATTGCTCTGAGATAAGCTCACTTATATGTTTTTCCCGTATTAACAACTTTTTTCAGTAATTCGTACTGCTCCCGCTTTCACTTATAATTTGCATGGACAATTATTGTTGCACCTCTCGCATTGTGCACATTGTGCTCTGTTAAACTTAGCTCTATATTCTTGTTTTTCTTCTTTGTTAAGTGCCGTCTTAAGGTGTCTGCCCAGTAGGACGCTTTGTTATTCCTTCCCCT
>JAIRMA010000078.1 GCA_031259085.1 Christensenellaceae bacterium | reverse complement strand
TTATTTCATTAGGTGCTTTAAGAGTCAGTAATAATTTGTTGGTTTTTATAGCATTGGTACTATATGAATCCTTACCAGTCCACTCTGTAAAGTAGTAATCGGTCACAAGATTAGCAGTAACAGTAGGAGAGGTGTTAACATCCCTCACTTTTTTCTGTCCACCATCTTCTATTAAACCCGTTTCATTTGATGTTGATCCAATATTACCACTTTTAAAAGCAACAGTTGGTAATGAGATATCGTTTGGCTTGCCATGATCTTTACCATTCGGGTCTTTGTATACTGCACCATACCACAATTGTATCTTTTTAAATTCTATTTTGCCTTCACTATTTGTTCCTGTACTACTTTCTCCATCTGGGTTGCCGTTTTTCCATGTGTTGGTTCCAAGAAAATTGATACTAAATACATCGTTTGCATATGTTTTTAAATCAATTAAACTAGTAGAGGCCCATGAATACTCAGAAAAACTTGCGCCTGAATAACTACTTATAGTCTCATTTGCAACGATAACTCGATTCGTCCAGTTTACTCCTGTAGCAGAAAAATTCCAATAGTAAGCATGGACATGAACTATTATAGATATTTTAATTCGACCAGTTTCTGCCAATTTTTTTAATTCCCCTCCTAATACAATATTCCGTGTCAAATTAACTGTAATTGTTTTGGATCCTGTTTCCTTGCTAGCCAATTGAACATTTTCAGTGTTTTCTTCTCCAAATACTTCTATTGGAGATGTCGCACTTACATTTAATTCAGTTAGTGTTATATTGGGCGTAATAGTTTTTTTAATATCCGATTGTGCGGCGTTAGCAACAAGTGCCTGTTGTGAACTACTATTTATGCCCATGTTTTTTGAAACATCATCTAAAAGAAAACTGATGCTCTGCTGATAAATAACAAAACAAAAACTAAAAAACACAATCATTATGATGCATAAAATGAAGTATTTAATAAAGTTTTGATAGACAGGCTTTATAATTTGCTGCTGATTAGATGTAATATGTCGAAAATTCATAAAAAAGCCTCCGCTTCAAAAACATGATTTAAGTAAACCAAATGCTTAATGCAAGGTTTATAGCAACTTAAAAAATCATTAAATAAATAAACTAATAATGACTTGCCCTTAAATTGTTGAAAAATAGATAAAAAAACTTCAAAAACTGCCCAAAAATAGGCATGCAAAATATTATTATACCAATAATATAGATATACAATTGTATTGTCTGTTTTATAGTATAAATTGATTACTTGTAAATATTTATTCTGGTGTTGGGGGGGGGGGGGGGTAGGAGATGAGGAGATAGTCAAAATCACATAATAACTATCATCAGCTAACTGAATGTTTGAAGATGTGTTTGACATTAGGAACATAAAACTCCACCAATTTCTCCATACTTATTTACTAAATTATACAAAATAACTACTCGATTTGTCAAGCATTATCTCTTTTTCATCTAATTTCTATACAATCTATTGTAAAATTGGCACTAAGTGAATATGTTTTATTAATAAAGCATTTCCATCATCTGAAAAGTTTGTTCCATTTTAAAGAAAGTGCCTTGATCACATGATTCTTTATATGCTTTTAATAAGACAAAATTGCGGCAAATACTTTAGTTTTTTTAATTGTTCATAAAACGAGTATTAAGGTATTTATATTTTAGCTAGAAGTCAAGATAGTTTGCAATAATTCTATGTGTAAATATCATTCAGGTAGTAAACAACTAAATGCTGTTTTGTACAATCTTTAAATATATCTTAAATTATAAAATGTATGTGTTAATTTGCATCTTTTACAGAAATCTGATATCATGTAATTAGATTTACTTCTTAACTTACATATTTAGGCATATTTTGGATATCTTCAAAATTTGCATTTTAGCGTGTAAATGTAAAATATTGCTATTTGGAATAGACTTCAAGATGTTTTGCAATTTACGATCAAAATACAATATGTTCTTTATTAACTTAATATTCAATATTAAGCCAGTTAATTTTAATATATTGCATAGTTCAACTAAACATATTTAAGGCATAACCGTACCCGATTAAGCTATATGACAAATTACGTCTCATGTTAGTATTGTTTTCACAATATTTTAACTTCTATTATTGCGACTCTATATGTTAGAATTTTTTTTAAAACTACATTTTTTTGCAATAATTAAGTAAAACTTGGTATGTATTATATAACAACAATATATAGCTTATTTTAGATACGCCATCTAATTATTGTTATATATTAATTTGCATATTTCACGAAAATTTGATAATATGTATTAATTAAAATCATATGATTGTACTCATGTTTTGATGTATGGATTACTCGATATTTTAACTATAAATTGAATTGTCTCTAGAGTAGTCCTATTAAGCATTAGACTACACAATTATATTTGTTTTATGTTTTCAAATGCTAAATATTTAGACGTATGGAGTAAAAAATGGCGATTGAATATGATTTCAAACAAGTTGAAAAGAAGTGGCAGGATTATTGGTACAATAATAAAACCTATGAATGTACTGAAGACAAAACTAAACCTAAGTTTTATGGATTAATTGAATTCCCTTATCCAAGTGGCACAGGACTTCATTTAGGGCACATAAAAGCATTCACTTCAATGGAGATCATTGCACGGAAGAAGCGTTTGGAAGGATATAATGTATTATTCCCAATTGGTTATGATGCATTTGGATTGCCTACTGAAAATTATGCGATGAAGGTCAAAATGCATCCACGGATTGTAACTGACGAAAACATTAAAAAATTCAAAGAACAATTGCAAAGTGTCGGATATAGCTTTTGTTGGGATCGTACTGTTGATACTACTGATCCTGATTTTTATAAGTGGACACAGTGGATATTTATCCAGCTTTTCGAAAAAGGTCTAGCATATAAATCCCATTCAAATGTTAATTATTGTCCATCATGCAAAGTCGTATTAGCTAATGAAGAAAGTCAGGATGGGTTGTGTGATAGATGTGGATCAGAAGTCATACAAAAAGAAAAAGATGTTTGGTTTTTGAAAATCAGAGATTATGCTAATAAACTCCTAGATGGACTAAATGAGGTTAACTTTCCAGAACGCATTAAAACTGAACAACAAAATTGGATTGGTAAATCTACTGGTGCAGAAATAACATTTAAAGCTATATGTGGTAGCGAGGTGTATTACATTCCTGTATATACGACCAGACCAGACACGATATTTGGCGCGACATTTTTGGTAGTCTCTCCAGAACACCCAATCTTAGAAAAATTCGCAGACAAAATATCTAATGCGCAAGAGATATTAGATTATAGAGAGCTTGCTAAAAACAAAAAAGAATTTGATCGCATAAATCTCAATAAAAATAAGACTGGTGTTGAGGTAAAAGGTCTAACTGCTATTAATCCTGCGACAGATTCCTCTATTCCAATATTTACTGCGGATTATGTAATGCTAGGTTATGGCACTGGCGCTATTATGGCTGTCCCCGCCCACGATCAACGCGACTGGGATTTTGCTAAAAAGTTTAATCTGCCTATAATTGAAGTTATTGAGGGCGGGGATATAGAAAAGCAAGCATATTCTGCAAAGACTGGAAAAATGATAAATTCTTCTCTCCTAAATGGTTTGACAGTTAGTCAAGCTGTTGAGAAAATAATATCATATCTAAGTGAGAAAAAATTAGGTTTTGCTAAGACCGATTTTAAGATGAAGGATTGGGCATTTAATAGACAAAGATATTGGGGAGAGCCTATTCCGATTATAAACTGCCCACATTGTGGACAAGTTCCAGTCAAATTATCTGAATTACCGTTAAAATTGCCAGACATTATAAATATAACTCCATCAAAAAATGGAGAGTCACCCTTAGCTAAATGCAAGAAATGGGTTAAAACCAAGTGCCCTATCTGCGGGGCAAACGCAACACGAGAGACCGATACAATGCCACAATGGGCAGGAAGTTCATGGTATTTTTTAAGATACATGAGCCCGTCTGATACGGAATATGCAGTAAACCCAGATGCATATGATTATTGGGGGCAGGTTGACTGGTATAATGGAGGAATGGAACATGTGACAAGGCACCTAATTTACTCAAGATTTTGGAATCACTTCTTGTATGACATAGGTGTTGTAAAATTCAAAGAGCCATACTTAAGAAGAACAGCACAGGGTCTTATTTTAGGCGCCGATGGCGAGAAAATGAGTAAGTCAAGAGGAAATACTGTCAATACATTAGATGTCATAAACGAATATGGGGCGGATGTCTTAAGGGCTTTTATCTTGTTTATTGGTGATTATGAAAAACCAGCACCATGGCAAGCTGATGGTATAAAAGGTTGTTTGCGCTTTTTGAATAGAGTCTGGAATTTAACAGATATCATATCTGACGATGTAGACACATCTGATCTTAATTTGGATGCATTAATCAAGAAAGTTGATGAGGATTATGAAAATGTTAAATTCAATACGGCAATTGCGGCTTTGATGACTGCATTAAATACAATCTACACACGTGGAAGAATAACAAACAAGGAACTTGAGACATTCTTAATTTTGCTTTATCCAGTGGCACCCCATATCACTTCTGAGATATATCTTAATTGTTATAACAAAATGATAGATCAAGCAAGTTTTCCTAAATACGATGAAGCTAAATTGTTATCGAATGTCGTTGAGATCCCGGTACAAGAATCTGGTAAATTAAGAGGCAAAGTGATTGTGGCAGTTGATTCAGACGAATCGACTGTTTTGAAGGCTATTAAGGATGCGGGGTTGTTGTCTGACCGCGATATAATAAAAACCATATATGTGAAAAATAGAATAATTAATTTGATTACAAAACCCAAAACGACATAACTAACATTAATCTGAAAATATTAAATTCTAATATTGTGTTATTTAGAAAATTGTTATATAATATATTAGTGTTTTGATAGTATTAATATTGCTAGATTATATATTCTGTTTATTAACATAAGATATAAAGTTAATACGTTTATTATATAATCTATCTTCGTTTAATGCAGTTTTGTTTCATGTATTGCATAATATGAATATATTATAATAAGCTTTAATAATATAAAAACTTGATTTAATACAATCTAGATCATGATTATACAAGCTATACTATATTAAAATTGAGCTTCATTGTTTATATTACTGAGTTGTCTAATGATATCTTGCTAATTAAGCATACTAACTTACGATGAACGCTATGCGTTTTATCGAAGTGGCCTCTTAAATTAATGTCTCATATTAAGGAATATCTATGTCAATAATAAAGAAAGCAGTTATACCGGCAGCTGGATTTGGAACTAGATTCTTACCAGTTACGAAGACTATACCAAAAGAGATGTTGCCAATTGTAGATGTGCCGTCTCTTGAATTAATAGTAGATGAGTGCGTTCAGTCTGGAATTACACAGATATGTTTTTTGTTAGGAAGAAACAAGGACTCCATCCCAGATTATTTTGACAGGAATATAGAGATTGAAATTGCACTGCAGCAAAACGCGTCGCCTGAAAAATCTCTGTTACTTCAATCTATGAATAAGTACGCGGGAAAAGTAGAATTTGTTTATATGCGTCAACCAGAAATGCGAGGGACTGCTAAAGCCATTGAATTATGCCAATCCTTCGTTGGAAATGAACCTTTTGCGGTATTATACGGTGATGATGTTATATATAATCCAAAAGAACCTGTCACTAAACAATTGATTGAGGCATATGAATTGACAAAATCAACTATAGTAGGTGTGCAAGAATTAAAACCATCGCTTGCAACAAAATGTGGTGTGGTGGTGTTTTCAGAAAAGAATGGTAGATATATCACTCTCAAAGGTTTCAAGGAAAAGCCATCTATCGAGGAGCTCCCAAAATACTCTTGTTATGCTAGTCTTGGTAGATTTATTTTGACATCTGATATATTTGATTCAATAAAGAAAACAAAACCTGCTTCTAGCGGTGAGGTTTATCTTCCTGTATCAATTGAACAATTATCTAAAATAAAAGATGTATATGCATATGAATTTGATGGGGAACGTTATGATATTGGTGATAAGTTGGGATTTTTAAAGGCAAATATTGAATTTGCACTGCGCAATCCAATTTTATCTGATCCATTATCAGAATATCTTAAAGATCTTGTGATTAGTGATTTCAAGATAAAATAGCAATTAATAATTGGATAAAGAGGTTATAATGAAAAGATTAACTAGCGATGTACAAAAAGTTATGGAGGTAGCCAAACAGTTAGCACTTTCAAAAGACGGTATAGTAGTTCCTGAATTATTGCTTATAGGAATGTTAACTATAGATTGTTATGCTAATACAATACTAACCAAGCTAGGATTTACTATTAATGACATTGATAATGAATTTAAAGAATATGGATCTAATACCATTAAGAAACAAGGTCTTGATTATAACAGCGATGTGAGACAAATTTTTGCTGATGCATCACGAATCGCTGACAATTTGAGTAATGATCTAATTGATACACAACATTTACTCTTAGCAATTAGTGATTCTCGTAACCCAGCTCTCACATTGCTTGAAAAAAAAGGTATAACGTTTAAAAGACTTGAGCCTATAGTGTTGTCAATCGCATATAATGCTCCTAACAATCTCAACATGCCTAACATAACAATTGTCACCAATCTACCAAATATTAATGACGATGGCCCTGATAGTAGTAACGACGATTCTGATAATTTCAATCCTGATGACTTTGTGCCTATATCTTTTAGAGATTTTGTTTTAAAGAATATAATGTCGATGATGCCACAAGATGAAAAACCTGTTTCCAGACTAAGACCAAGAAAAAATATTGAACCATCTCTGGCTAAAAATGAGCGCACAAATAGGGATCATGGTAGGGATAGTGATATTGATGAAGCTCTTAAACAAATAGGTACAGAATTAACTGAAATAGCCCGCAGGAATGAGTTCGATCCTGTAATTGGTCGGGATAAAGAGATCAAAAGAATTATTCAAATACTAACAAGACGTACTAAAAATAATCCTATCCTAATTGGTGAGCCTGGTGTTGGCAAAACCGCTATTGTTGAGGGTCTTGCCACTGCAATTGTGGCTGGTAATGTGCCAGAAACATTAAGAGGCAAAAAACTATTTAGCCTTGATGTAGGATCACTCGTCGCTGGAACTAAATATAGAGGTGATTTTGAAGCCCGCCTTAAAAATGCCTTAAAATCAATCGATGACGGTTCAACTATTTTGTTTATAGACGAAATTCATACGATCGTCTCTGCAGGGGACAAAGAAGGTGGATTAAACATTAGTAATCTAATAAAACCGATGCTGGCTCGCGGTAATATTAGCACAATTGGAGCTACCACCTACGATGAATACAGAAAATATATTGTCAAAGATTCGGCGCTAGAGCGCAGATTTCAGACTGTTTATGTTGATCCACCTAATGTGGAGGACACAATTTCTATATTAAAAGGCCTAAGAGAAAAATATGAGGCCCATCACAAAGTAACCATTACTGACGAAGCATTAGAGGCCGCAGCAAAATTTTCAGATCGCTATATCAGTGATAGATATTTGCCTGACAAGGCTATCGATTTAATTGACGAAGGCGCAAGTAAGGTTAGAATTTCACAATTAATGTTGCCACCTGAAATTAAAAAGCTAGAGGAACAACTAGAAATTGTTACGCATTCTGAAAAACAAGCTGCCGAGTATGGTGATTATGAAAAAGCGTCAAAACTTAAGGCTGAGCGTTTAGATATAGTCAAGTCACTAGATGAATTATCTAAAAAATGGGGACGTAATGTCAAGAACACACAATTAATAGTCGATGCTGAATGCATTGCACAACTTGTTTCGGAATCAACTAATATACCTGTCAGTAGCATAACTGAGACTGAGAGTGAAAAGTTGTTAAGATTAGAAGATATTCTTAAAACAAGGATAATTGGCCAAGACGATGCTGTATCGGCAGTTTCTAAGGCAGTTAGACGTTCTAGAGCTGGACTTAATAACCCTAAACGCCCAATCAATTCGTTTATATTTTTAGGACCTAGCGGCGTAGGTAAAACAGAATTAACTAACACACTTGCTACTACAATGTTTGGCACTGACCAATTGCTCATTCGTTTAGATATGAGTGAATATATGGAAAAAATGAACATAAGTAGACTTATTGGATCAGCGCCTGGTTATGTCGGATATGAAGAAGCAGGGCAATTAACCGAGGCAGTCAGAAAAAAACCATACTCTGTCGTTCTGTTTGATGAAATTGAAAAGGCGCATCCAGATGTGTTTAATCTACTACTACAAATTTTAGAGGATGGTAGATTAACAGATTCACATGGTAGAGTAGTATCATTTAGAAACACGATAATAATTATGACATCAAATATCGGCGCTCATGATATATTTAAGATGCGCAGCATGGGATTTTCAAATTCATCGTCTGATGACAGTTATGAAAACATGAAAGAAAAGATGCTAGATTCCTTGAAAAAGACAATGCGTCCAGAGTTTATCAACAGAATCGATGATATTATCATATTCCGTAAACTCGATGATGACTCACTCCTAAAAATTGCAAAACTGTTATTAAAACAACTAAGTGAGAGACTTGTAGAACAAGGGTTTATCCTAGAATTTGATGAGTCAGTATCAAGGTATCTGTTAAAGAGTAATAATGCACCAGAGTTTGGAGCAAGACCAATCAGAAATAATATTAGCAAAATTGTAGAAGATAAGTTAAGTGAGTTAATCATTGCGGATAAATTAAAAAAAGGAATTCCAATGATTGTCTCAGTAAGCGACAAAAGTGAAATTGTAATCAATCCGATTTCTAAAGAATAAATTTACTATATATTGAGGTTAAATATGAGATTTGAATTAATTTCTAAGAATTACAAAGATTCAGACTTTGAATCTATTATGAACAAAAAATTGTCAAAACTTGACAAGTATTTTACTGATGAAACATACGCAAAAGTGAAATTAACAGCTACGGGTGGAACATACACCACAGAAATCACTATTTTGGGGTTATCTAATAAGAGCCCACTCAGAGCTGAGATTACTTCACACGATATGTATAACAATATTGACTTGCTTGTTTCTAAAATAGAACGACAGATCAGAAAATTTAGAACAAGAGAAGAAATCAAAAAATATGGTTCTGCTCAAGACAGAGAATATGAGATAGGTGGCAAAACAGTGTCGGCACGTGAGGAAATCCAAAACTCAAAGTATGGCACAGTCGTTAGACAAAAGAATTTTGAGATCCAAAGAGTTAGTGTAGATGACGCTATCGCTGAGATGGAGTTACTAGATCATAGCTTCTTTTTATTCATTAATTCAGCTGATGGGAAGGTTACTCTTCTGTATAAACGCCATGACTCTGATTATGGGTTAATAACACCAGTTTACTAAAATATTACTCATTTCTAATTAAATATAAGGCTCGTTTTTTATCTATATTTTACTTTTTTTGTTATAATATATTTGAGTCTTTACTCACATAAAAAAACATAGGTATACTAATATGCAAAGGATTAAAATACTAGAATACGACATGTGCAATGACGAACAAAAAGCGTTATATGACTCGCAAATTGCGGCACATGGTCGTATCACAAATATGAAAAAAACACTACTAAACTCACCCCTTTCTTTTAAAGTTTTAATGGAATGGTATCCGCTTCGTGATGCAGTATGTGAGTTTGTTGATGGTTTGGGTGTCAACGCATTTTGTTATGCAATCTCTAATGAAAATGATTGTATCATATGCTCTACTTTCTTTAGACGACTATTAATAAGTTCTGGTTTTGATCCTGATAATCTCGAACTAGATGCTGATAATAAACTTCTATGGGATTTTGGTCGTGCATTAGTTGAGAGACCACGCAATATCCCTGACACTTTGTTCGTTGAGTTAAAGAAACGTTACAATGAAGAACAAATAGTCATGTTGACAGCTTTTGGTGGGATGATGATTGCAACAAATTTAATCAACAATGCACTCGAAGTGCCTTTAGATGGCTATTTGAACGATTTTACAAAGAAAATATAGGAGAATTATGGAATTTAAAAATAAAACTGCGTTTATAACTGGCGCTGCTAAAGGCCAAGGCCGCGCAGTTGCATTAGCCTTTGCTAAGCAAGGTGCTAATATCCTTGCATTTGATTTAGCAAGTAAAATAACATATCCATCATATAATAATTCTTCATCATCAGAATTGTTTGATCTAAAAAAAGAAATTGAAGAGGCTGGAGCTAAATGCGAAATTTATGCTGGTGATATACGATCAGAAGCAGATGTGCAAGCTGCCGCTCAACTCGCAATCGATGCCTTTCAAAGCATTGACATATTGTTTAATAACGCAGGTATCTGCGCATACGGATATGCGCATGAATTATCAGAACAAGAATGGGATGCTATGTTAGATATAAATCTAAAGGGCTCGTGGCTTGCCGCAAAGCATTGCTTACCACAAATGCGGAACCAAAGATCTGGAGTTATAATAAACAATAGCTCAACTGGTGGCATGCGGGGGATGAATAGACTATCTCACTATGCGGCTTCAAAATGGGCGCTTGTTGGACTAACTAAATCATTAGCAATTGAAAATGCTTCGTTTGGTATTAGAGTAGTTAGCTTGCATCCTACTGGAGTTAATACTCCAATGAATGATGGATTAGCTATGATGGAGGGCAGTACGCCGCTAGAAATCGCAGAACGCTCTGCAGGCAATCTTTTGCCTGTCCCGTGGATAGAGTCTCAGGACGTGGCTGATTCTGTGCTTTTTATTGCAAGTGATAAGGCTCGATATATAACAGGATCTCAGTTTGTCCTGGACGCTGGACTTTTAACACGCTAAGTAATATTTAATGAATCTTTGATTCACTGTGAATCTAAACCCCCTACAAATGTATGTACAGAGGTAATAATGAAATATATAATTGGGTCTGATATTCATGGATCACTATATTATGGCCTGCGTTTAATAGAATTATTAGAACAAGAACAAGCCGATAAACTAATAATCCTAGGGGATCTATATTACCATGGGCCTAGAAATCCATTCCCAAAGGAATACAATCCAGCAAAGCTAGCTGAAAGCTTAAATCAAATAAAAAATAAACTAATTGTGATAAAAGGTAATTGTGATAGTGAAGTTGATGAAATGATTTCGGATTTCGGATTTTTACCCACACATACAATGCCATTCTTTAATTATAATTTGATTTTGACTCATGGACATAACTACGAAGTGCTAAACCCTAAACTCAATAGTGGTGATATCTTATTATATGGACATTATCATCTACCAGTATTAAGGACATTAGAAAATGATAAAATTATCGCTAGTCCAGGCTCTGTATCACTACCTAAAAACGATAGCAAAAGAGCTTATATTATCTTATCTGAAAATGCTATAATATTAAAAGAATTAGACAATGGTAAAATAATACAAAAAGAAAGTTTATGTTTGAATTAAGCACTGTAAAATTGTTATTTTAGTCTGTCGATTTATCAACAATACCTCGAAGCCAATAATTCATGCCCTGGCGTAAATCGTTTTCATTGATGTTACTTATCTCAACATTGTCAACATTGAATAGAGTCCGCTCTATATATTGGACATTGTACTTCCCGCTTTCTTTTAAGAAATGTAGTTGGATATTAGAAAATATTTTCCATTCCCGCTCATTATTATTGAATGTGTTTTCAACTAAATTTATGATCTCTAAAATATCTGTTGCACTCTCACTTGTCACTGGGGCAATTCCATACAAACCTGTTGTATAATCCCCATAATAATTCCCAAAAGCACGCCAGTTATCACTAGACACAAAATCATATTTTTCACTAAAACATGAAATCGCATTCTTTATGGCCTGTGCGTAATAAACACTCCAATTCCAAATAACAGATGTAAGTATTGAATTAGAACAATTTGGATCAATAGCTAGGCTCATATCAGAATTATATCCTATGCTTTGTTTCCCATATGATGCAGCTACTGTTGCAGGACCTGTTGTGTCAGTGTCTGTTACTATAATCTCACATTCGTCATTCTCAATAAGTTTAGTAGCATATTCGATCTCTTTTTCAGGATCATACCAGGAGCCTAAGACCCTTACAAAAACCTTTGAATTACCATTTACAGTTTGAAGGCCCAATGTGAACGCATTAATAGCACTTGTGCATTCCCCATTTTGAATTCCAAATGAGGATATAAATCCCACATTGTCCTGTTCATTTATGCTTTTCCCAACCACGATTCCAGCTAAATACCATGCTTGGTAAATCCTACCAAAATAGTTATTCATGTTCCCAGGCTTATCTTCAGCTAAGGTATCAAGGTCACCAGTAGCATGTGTGAATATGATGTCAGGATTGTTTTCAGCTGCAATTTGCATCTCTTCCATGTATCCATAACTAGTACCAATTATCAATTTGCAACCTTCCTTTATTAGATAGTCAATCTTACTCTTGATAATCTCAGAATCTTCGTCTGACACTTGGTCCACAATAATAAGGTCGTTTGTACTTAGATTTAATTCATTGATTGCCTCGTTAATCCCTCGCATGTGCTCATATGTGTATCCATACATCTCATCTTTTTGCCCAATCAATATAACGCCGATTTTGAACGCCTTATTATCATTACACGATGCTAATATCAATATACTCCCAATGATTATTAGTAAAATAAATAAAATGAAAATAATTTTTTTCATAATCATTGCACTCCTAACACAATGAATTAACCCGCCCCTTTATTACAATTTAAACTAGCTGTTGATTCATCTTAAAAGTAAGTTTACTCACATATCCCAATTATTCATATTTATTTAAAAGAGTACTAAAATTCTAATTGTATAACGAATAATTCACACCACTTAAGAATGATAATATTCGAAATTTTAGCTAATTAATATACCTGTACTAATTTCAGAATTAATAGTATAATTTAAGTTTTCGTTAATTAATATAGTTAATTAGTACAGAATATTAGATTTCTGTTTGTAAATATAATTTGTTTATTGTTGTAGTATGATTGACTGGCATACTAAAACAGAGCCCGTTTGCTGGTGTGTTAACCCCTGCTTTTTCTGGTAATGCTTCCATTATTTTGTTTGCAACATCGTCTGTTACAAGACTAATAATAATTTCCTTTTCAGGATCATATCCAATACCAAGAAGTGATTTCTTCATTGACGCGTTAGCTGTGCCTCTTGCGTTAATTATTGTAGCCCCTTGTGCCCCACAACTCCTAGCAATATCCACAACTGAGTCGCCAAAACCTGCGTTGGCAATTATAAACAACGCCTTCATAGCGCTAGAATTTTCCATATCCCTTCCTTTATATTTGCATGTTCATGTTATTCGATGATTCGAAATTTTGCTACATATACCGATAACAAACTGTTTGAATTTGGATTTATGAGTAAAATATAAATCACAAAACAATCAATTTTTATCAGTGTTAGTATATCAAATAAGTTAATTTTTGTCAAGAATTAATAAAATATGATAAGAGCTCAATTATATATAAATACACTTTAGATAATAAATGTAACAAATTTACCTATGTCTTTTCGAATTAGATGTGTTCTTTTAGTTGATGATGTTTAGTATTTCGTTTTTCACTAGAACTATATTTCTATGATAATTAACTAAATATGAAACTTTTGCTGATCCTTATAGAGAAATTAATTGACAAGCTATTAAAAATTTAGTAATGTTAATTTATATGTATGTTAGTTAGATGTTTTTTAATTGAAATCAAATAAATGTCATGACTAAAAGGATTGTCTTCGATCAATATTTGACATCACATAACATTAACTAATATAATAAGTAAAATTATTTATGTCGGGAATATTATGTATAAACATCATTTTTATTCTGCAAAACGATCACACAATATAAAAAACGTCAACCGTCTTTTTTGTGTTGGTTATTTTGTTTTAATTTTATTAATTTCAATCGGAATATGCAATTATTTTATTTTGCCAAAATTATATTCTAAAGGCGATAGTTCTTTTGTATTACATGATACAGCAAGCGTAGCTTCTTACCTAAACAAAAATTACAAAAATCTGAAAATTAATAGTACTTATAAAAAATTTATTCCTAGTGCAAATATAGATCAAGATCTTCTAAATGAATATTATAACAGTTTCTACAATATAACTGACACTAAAAAAACTGTTGAAGGTACTTGTGCTGAGGTTGCAGTAACACTATTAGCAAAATCGCATAATATCAATCAAGGTCGAATATATATTCAGGACTGTGATGAATACTGCTAAAGATAATGGTTATTGGAAAAAGAATTATGGAACACTTCAAGCTTCGATTGATTCTTTAGTAACGAAGTCTTTTAAGTTTTGGGGATCAAGCAAAAAAGGGAATAACGATCATCTTAATATTTATTCTAATCTTGTTAAAAATATTGATAATGGCTACACATCTGTTTTTTCATGTTCTAATCATAGTATGCAGGCTGTGGGTTACGCTACATATAATATACAATACACAGAAAAAATATTATTTTTCATTAATAAAACGACGACAAAAAATGAGTATTTTGTAGTGGTAAATGACGGCTGGTTCAATAGTACTAACAATTCTGAAAACAAACAATATTCATATTATCCCGCTAGTTTAATTTCAAGTATTACATTTAGCCTAACTAAAGTAGTATAGGAGATTAATACATGAAGATTTTTAAAAACAAGGTATTTGTATTTTCATTAATAGTAGCATTACTGATTACTTGTGGCATCGCTGGTTATTATATTTTTATTTCTATTGAAAGAGAGGCTAGTATTGATAGTTTTGATAACAGAGTCACTTTAACGTTTGGAAAAGCCAAAATTGGCAAAATAAGCTACGATTCACATTACAAATATATTCAATTCAAAACTCGTGATGATGTATTGATTAATAAAATAAGGAATAGCGAATATATAATTGCTAGTAATGTTACAGCTACCTATGCTGATTATTTATTAGCTTACAGAGGATACTTTTTTTGGATAAGTAGTATGGATGAGATTGAATTTGTTAAAATATATAATTCATTTGCATCTGTTTTTATAGATAATACACCAGACCACTATGTACCTTTTTTACTTAAAAGCACTCAATTGAGCTTTTATTCGTATGAAAAAAAATCGAATTTCATTACATGGGATTCTATGTCATTTTCAACGAAAACATTAGTATCAAATTTTGAATCATTAGCTAACATGTATAAAAAGCTAGATGATTATTATGTGAGAGAAATTAACCTTGAGGATCAATTTATAATCTTAAATTGTTCACAAATGAATTATGGCGATATGACTATAGATGAGGATATTGTATTAAAGATTAAAGGTAATGATGAAGGAATAGATTTCGAGGTGGTATATTTAATAAATGGGAATTGAGTGTGTTTTGAAAATTACAAATTTGTTTAAATCATATGGAAGAAAAGATGTACTTTGTGGGCTAAATATGAATTTAAATAAAGGCGAATGTATTGGAATTGTCGGGAAAAATGGCCCAGGTAAAACAACAATACTAGAAATTATAGATGGACTTTTAATGAATTATGGCGGGCAAGTTGATTTACATGGAAACAATGTATCGGCTTTAATAGATTCACCAGTTTTCTTTAGTGAATTTACTGAGAGAGACAACATATAATACCTGTTGATAAACAATTCAGAGATGATGCTTTTGAAATTAATTTCAAGTCTAACATAACAGATTATCTAGATAAACCTGTCTAAAAATATTCTCAGAGAATGCGTCAAAAACTAGCATTAGCTATTGTTTTTGCAACGAAATCTGATATCAATTGTTGGATGAACCGTTCAATTCTATAGATATTTACGTCGTGCAAATCTATTATTAATCTAATAAATGAGTTCAAATCTAAAAATAATGGAGTAATCGTGGTAACTCATAATGTATCCAAAATTGAGTTTTATTCTGATCAAATACTGTCTCTCAAAAATGGATTGTTAAATACGTATGACAGATCATTAATTAACATCCAAAAATATCAATTTTGTTTTTTAGCAGAGCAAGACGTCATAAATTCACAGGTCGAATTAGGCGTGGATGATATTAAAAAAGAGAGTGAAAAGGTATTAATAGTAGCATTTAATAGTGCATATTTACCAATTAACATAAAAAGCTTAGCACAGTAATATAACCGAGATTAGTGAGATAAAATTTATACTATTAATGAATATGGAGACATAGATGCTTAAAGAATTGAAACGGATTATAATAAGCAAAGCAACACTATCAATACTAGTTTTATTAATTATTGCAGTATTTGTGTTAGTCTGTATCCATGGTTATTATGGTAGCACTAGTCAATCACTAAATGTTGACTCATACTCTTCTTTTGATGAACTTAGGACTCGAATATCTAGTTTGAACGATGAAATAGTAGAACTTAATAAAGAAAAGTTTTC
>JAIRMA010000021.1 GCA_031259085.1 Christensenellaceae bacterium | reverse complement strand
CAAAAATAAAGATCAGTGATTTTCATCACTGATCTTACCCATGATATTATTGTAAAACCTTAAGCTAAATAAAATTTATAATGGGATTAGATTCGAGTTAACGCCTACACGATTTGTATATGTCTCACCATTAATAGTCATATTTGCATTGATATCAATATTTTCAGTATTGAAATCTGTAGTAAAGTTCTGTGCCCTTATTGCACCGACTACAAATCCTACATTTGTCTTCGATCCTTTTGCCGTAATATTTGATAATATGATAGCTGACACCAAATCGATTGCGCCCACGATCTCGCCACAAACTGCTCCGACATCCATCGAGATTGCATTAATATTAATTGTTAAATTTGAAATTGGATTTGAAATTCTGCCGCCCAATGCTATTCCAACAATCCCACCAAATGTCACTTTGTTTATTCCAATACCTGTCGCAGAATTACTAGTTTTAATAGTTACACTCCCTGATATAATTACAGTTGAAATATTAGAACCGTCCAGACTATATCTAGCAATAATGCCCAAAACAACTGATTCCTTTGGTTTAATAACTGTAGCCCCACTATTTTCAGTCAAAACTAAATCTGGATCACCCTCAGTAAACACTTTAATATTGACAGTAAACCGCACATCACGTACAGTGCCTTGTATTGAATAGAACAAAGCAGTATTCAAAGCACTAATTGTATGATTCGCACCGTTTAATTCACCTGTGAATGTCTTATAATTACCAATTGAATCAAACACGTAACCCTCATCAACACTACCATCATTATCTAAATCACCAATCACAATATTACTTACTAGTCTGTACCTTGCGTACATTCGGTTTTCAATTTCTAATAACTGTTTAAAATTAGCTATTTGATAGGGGTTTGTTTGTGTTCCAGCTCCGCCCTCAAACACTGATACAGAATTCATTATGTTTTCTATTTTAGCACCAGCTATTAAAATATTAGTTGTATTATTAATAATTGATTCAAATGCTCCTACTGCACCACTTACTGTTGAATCAGTGGAGCCGCCAGTATGCATATTAAATTCATAACCATTTACGTATAATGAATTGGTTATTCCATATACAACAGATCCATAAACATTAGATAGCGCATTTCCTATTGTTGAGCCAAAATATCCATAATCATTTATATTAATACTCATTGAACCTAGTGACACTAGATTTATAACACTGCTACCATTTTCAGCTTGACCAATGATTCCACCTACAACTGCTGAATTATGAGCCTCTACTGTTATAACTAATAAAGTAAGTGAATTAGTTATCTCAGAATAATTAGTTACACCTATAGCCCCACCAATAAACGATAATGAGTTAGCGGCCTCAGCTTTAATATTAACATCACCTATCAAAGTAATTCCATTAACTGTTGATCTGATCGCTTTAGATGATACAACACCTAAATATGCGTTTTCCATTGTCGCTACTGTGATTTTTAAATCAACCATCTCAAAAGTGATGTTTTCTACTTTTGCTTCATATAATGGACCAAAGAATCCAAAATTAGAATCATTACTCATTGTCAGATCTTGATTAAACCCAATGATTGAATAGGCACCTGTAGAATCTGATCTTAAGGCATTATATTTTCCTGCAAATGGTTTGCTGTGGTTCATTTGATCTGAATTCACATTATACTGAATATTTGTAATTTGTTTAAACGCAGCATATGGAAAAGCATCTAATAAAACTAAGTCAGAGTAGTTAGTTATTATGAAAGGATCATTGGTATGCCCTGTTCCAGAATAATCAACTGACATTTGGTTCATTATACTCATTACACTGTGAGTATTTCCTATAAGCGATTCATTCTCAAGGAAACTATCAAAATTGCTAACTATGACATTTGATGACTCAACATTCGTTAAACTATCAACAATTGGTCTCTGATAAATTACATTGTTTATAAATATAGTATGATTTAACATTGTGGCTTGAATCGTGTAATTACTAATTCCTGAAGTAATATTAGCTATATTTGCGACATATGGAAAGTTGCTTGTTGATGCTAAAACCTCTATTTGGGATGCAACATAAGAATTTGTTATTTGCCCGTTACTTGCCATAGTACCAACTAGACCAGCTAAATAAGTATTATTTGATATTTTGTCTATCTCTATATTCACATATGACATTGAATTATCTATAAAAACGTATCCTTGAGTCGACGCAACTAAACCAGCAATTACAGTTTTACTCATTTCATTAAATTGTGCGTTCTTATATACAATCGAACCAATTGTATATGTTCCACTGATTCTAACTTGAGAATTCTCGTCTTCTCCTGCAAAAACCGCTAATAATCCAATATTAGAAGAGTCATCACTTACCTGATTATCTTCAACCATAATATCAGCTTTAATACCTAGATTATAAATTTCTGCGCCATTTTTAAGTCTATAAAATAAACCTCTGAGATTCTGTGCCTCTTTAAACAATATTTGCTTATCATTCCCTTGATACTTACCAGAAAAATATTCTAAGAGTGTAAGTGTACTATTGATAGAAAAATCTTTCGTTATGGTAATATCAGCAGTCTGTATATAGTTTGCATTCGAGCCTATATTGCCCAAATAAGCATTATTCATATCCTCATAATCAGCAATTCTTTGCAAATCCGTTTCATTATTAATTTGATAGGGTGAAGTGTTAGTCCCGTTATCTCTAAAATATACGACAGTAAAATATTCGTGTCCTGGGGCATTCGTTAAAATTAAATACTCATCCCATGTTTCATTAACATTAAAGCCAACATCATAAACACCAATATCATCAACAGCTGAACTAAATTTAATTGAAATTTGATGGTTAGCTCCAGTTGGTAAAGATCCTAATGGTATAGATGGCTGTGGTAGTGCCAAATTGCTCTGCAAATACGATTTAAGAATAGTCAGTGATATATCAACTTTTCTATAAAACACAACACGGAGGGTGGGCACTATATCATACTTAAATGTAAATTGGAACTCATGTTGAGTTTTGAGCTCATTTTCTTCTTTACTTATACTACTATATATCTGCTTTGTTTCATCATTTATCAAAATATCAATACTCTTTATGTATGCATTAGTATTACAGGTTATAGTAATATCTGCTGTATCACCACGCTTATATTGATTGTTATATCCAACATTTGTAAAGGTTGCATAATTTACATTAAGTCCATTAATTAATTGTGAGGACTCTAAGTAATGCAAGGATTGATCTATCTTAACAACATTAGTGCCATTGATAACGTCTGATCCAGGATTAACTACATCAGACTTAACACCTGCTCCATTTTCGACATACATCTCATACACATAAGTTTTTCCACCAAATACAGATGTGCTGACTTCTATTTCTTGTTGGCTTGTATAGATATAATTTGAATCAGCACTTCCATATTCCTTTACTCTATAATAATATCTAAGCTGTGATATGATACTGGATTCATTAATAACTACATATTTGAGTGTCACTTTAGATGTATACCAGTTTGAACCATCTAAAGCTAAAGTACCATCTTTTGTTATGCTAAGATTTGGCTTTACAGGATCATACAATATGGTATAATCACGAAAATAGGTATACGATCTTCCAGCCCCTGTATTTATAGTTATTCTGTAATTCAACATCGACTGTGATGTAATTTCAAATTCATATCTGCTATTTGAAGGATTTAATGAAATTGATATAGGACTATCTACAAACTCAAAATTACCATATGGTGAAGTACGATACCAAGCATATATACCACTCTCACCAGTGCCGTCTGACATACTTATACTAAATGAAACTTTAACAACATCTGACGTCCATGAGCCTTGTGTGTAATCTTGCGTTTCGTTTGTTTTAAGAGTTATGTCGCTCACTAAAATAGTTGTAGGATCAAATTTTATTTCGTAGCCTAAATATGCAGCTACTATAGATGCATTACTAATCAGTTTATAGTAAATATATCCGGTTTGATTATGATCGTTTGATGCTCTAGTATAATTGGTGTTGCCACTAGTGTATTCGGTTAATAACTCCCATGATTCGTTAGTAATAAGACTGATGTCAGGAATATAGTTAGTCGATTTATATATATATAGGTTGCCACCGCTAATTCCTAATTGAAATCGTAGAGTGATATCAACATCACTATATGTCCATGATCCAGATTCATATGGTTGATTATCAGACTTTAAATCGTTGGGGTCTGGTTCTGAAGAGTTATGAAAAGTCGGCTGAACTTTGTCAACTTTTATTATAACAGGAGCTTCTGGTGCTACTGAAATTAAACCACTCGGTGTTTGGCATTTAAAATAGTAGCTTGTGTTTGATTCACCTATAATTAATTGTTTATTATTTATTAATGTCCATGTTTGACTAGTCGTTGTATGATAATAGTATTCTAACTGACCTCCTGAGGATGGAAGGGATCCAACCTGATTAACAATACTTAAGTCTATTTGCACATCGGTATTAATCCAATCTCCTGACATGTATCCATTTAAATTGATCTCTAAATCAAATGTCGTATTGTCAATTAACGGTGTTATAGAAAATGTAGTAATATGCTTTGCTTCGTCATATACTACAAAAAAGTATGTTCTATAGTCATCAAATTCAAGGTTCTGAAAATCATTACTTTGCGTTGTAGTAATGTATCCAGAAATACTACTAGGATCAGTAGCCAAATCAACAGCAAATACCGAATCTACCTTAAAAACACCATACAATGAAACATTTGAATTGTTTAAATAATCAGTTAAACTGAACAAAACGTCAACATTGTTAGCACGCCATGTATTTTTAATTTCGGATTCTGTTATGGAAGATTGATTATAATAATAAAAGACCTCCAAAATAGGTGCATTCTTGTCTATCTTTAATGTTTTTTCACCTATTTTTGTCTCAAAAGTGCGACCTTTAATATAAAATTCTAGAGTGGCATTAATGTCACTTGAAAATTTCAGTGTTACAGTAATATGCTTTTTGTTAGTGCTAGTTATTGATGAGTCACTTAAATCATTTATAGTCTCTATTGTTACAAACTTCTCTGTACCCTGAATTTTGTATGAGAACGTTAAACTATCGCCATTATAAGGTCGATATAAATAAAACTCAATCGATAAATCAATATCATTATCTATAACCCAACTTCCATCATAATTATTTTCCCCTACTTCACACTTAATGGTGTAATTTGTTGATGGATTAAAATAGTCGATAGTTGGTGTAAATTTAAATTCGTGAAGATTGCCTGCATTGTCACTAAATGCTAGAGTATATTCTGTATATATACAATTAATATCAAATGTTAATTGATATGCTGTCCATCCGTTTATTGACTGTTCATCGAATTTAGTGATTGTACAATTGTATGCGTCAGATATTTTAATACTAGATTCATCAAGCCCAGAACCGTTTGCAACGTCCCTAATTTTAAAATTAAAAGTGTATGGGAGCACTGTCCATGTATAACCTTCAATTACTTTCAAATCAGAAATCCAATCCTCTTTATCATCTGAAGTATCAAAATAATCCTTCATAATCGGGGCTGTTTTGTCACGTCTTATAAAAAATCCTTCACTAGTAAATACCTTCTCTTCAATAGTATTAAGTCGAGCCCTAAATACTATAGGCGTGTTTTCATCTACAGTATATTTAATTTGACTTAGTATATGCTCAATAGGCGCCGTGTAATCATAATCAACATCAGGATTGCTAGCGCTGTATTGATCATTGCCCCCGATATAATTCCAGGTAGACTGATAATCTATTGAATATTCAACGATTAGCCCTACAGGTGAATATCTAGTTGTAATTCCCAATGTTATTTCATCATCTGAAGTCCAACTTGACATGTCATAATAACCCTCAGTATTCAAAATTTTGAATTCAATAGTTTCAGAATCAACAGGCATTTGAATTGTTTGAACATTGTTGTAAGCTTGCCTGTAATTTAAAATAGTATCGGTGGTTAGTCCTACTAGATCTGTTAGTTCAAATGAATATACGTTAAATGATGTAATCATTATCGTGTATGTTCCATCATTGTTGTCAATATATGAGTTTGGTATTTCGGATTTTTCAGCATCAGTGTCATAGAATGGTACAGTATATACCTTAAGGCTTTGAACGCCTGAAATATCATTGACTAAGATTTTAACATGTTGTGTTGTTGTAGTCCATCCAACTGGGAAAGTGCTCCCAATCGTAACATATGACATTGTAGGTGCTGACTTATCATACTTTATTATTACAGTATATTCATCACTCTCAAGACCAGCACCACTAATTGCTTTGTAATAATAAGTACCAGATAAGTTCTCATCGTTAATTGTAATGGAATATGGATTGTTTATTTCTGTCCAGTCAGATGTGTCTGTCTTAACAAAGATTTTAACTCCACTTTTCAAATTTGAATTTTCTTGTATCTCTATTAAAATGTCTTGCATCCCCCAGTTATAATTATTAAATGCAATTGCGTCAGAGTTATAAGTGGTCTTATCCCCATCTATCGTTCGGGCTATAACCAAGGTAGGACTAGTTTTATCATACATAAAAATTGTTGTGGACGAAATGCCAACTACGTTATATACATTATCATATTCAAAGCCATATGGAGAGCCGTCAACAATGCAATAGACAATAAATGAAAGTGCTCCTGTTAAATCCGTACTTAATTGAGTTTCAAGACTAGGGATATTCAACGTATATGTATAATCATCTATTTTTGTAGGATTTATTATTTTATGAGCACTACTCGTGTCATTTGACAGTTTGATATAGAGTTCCATTTGCTGTAAAAATGCGCTTGGGTAATTGGGCAGATTTATGTTAAATTCTGGTGCGCTGTCCCATTCACCATCAGTACCATTATTTGTGATTATCAATGATTCTATATCAAAGAAGAAATCAGTTGTGTTATGATAAACATTAATATAATTAGCTGAAAAATCAACATCGTTCTTTTTAGATTTGATTTGTATATCTAATGTTGAGGACATGGTCAAATCAAATGTTGGATTTTCTACGCCTTCTACAGTATAAAAATTAGCATTTGTATCTGTTAGAGAATATTCAACTGTGTAGTTGAAACCATAGTATGGAACCAAAGAGTTCGATCTGCTATCCAATTCAAAAGTATAATTTTTGGTTTGATCCGAATCGATTAAATCATTAGCTACTGGTGTTAATTTAACAGTAAGTTTTGTAAAGTAAGCAATGTAATATGTGCCATCATCTTCAGCCTCACTCTGAGTTAAATTGTAAACGAATTTTGTATTATTTAATTCATAGTAAGAATTATAATCAAAATTTCCCAAAAAACCATTTGAACTATTTGAGAGCCATCCTAGGAAAAAATACATGGAATCTTCATCATAATCAGGGTATTCTGACTCCCAAGAAAATGAGACATTCTCATCATTAACTTCTACGATTAGATCAAAAGATACACATGAACCGTCAAAATCGTTAGGCGCCACAACAGTAAATTGTGGGTTGAATACAATATTAAGAGTTATATATCTAGAAGCGGTAGCTTCATAGTTATCTTTATCTACATAGCCTTGATCTACTGTAAACCTAACTGGATATTTAAACTCTTGATAAAACTGGATTTTACCGTCTTCATCAATTTTGCTTTTTAAAGGATTAGTATTAGAATTCTGAATTGCAGGAGTATCTGGCATTATATTTTCCCATTCGAATGCACCAGTGATTTGTGTGGGTTTATTTATAGGATTAGTTGCTATTAAATGACCAGCTTGTATATATTCTTCAATCAAGGTGTCAAAATAATTATATGTCTCTTCAGTATCGCTATCTTCAGCGTCTAAGGCAAGTAAATATTCTGCATAGCTCATATCTTTTACTAAATCGTAAAAATATGGCGTTGCTTTTTTTATACTTAAATTGATATTGTGTTCTATGTAATTCCCTGCATCAACACTTCCAAGACTTATCTTAGCTGTGTAGTCGCCTATATTCAGTGGGGCTTGTTGTGAGGTATCAAGGTCTTTGGTATACACTATGTTATAATTTGAATAGGTTTTACTAATTTGATTTGTTAGATGCGTTCTTAAAGTTTCAAAATTTATTATTCCACTTGTATCGTTATTCAATTGATAGGAATGACTGAAAAATTTAGGTGTTACTGGATGGTTATAAGTATCAAATATATAACTCTCATCTGTGTTAATAATTAAAGGAATGTGCGTTATGTGTATGGGAACTTCAGTATAGTTGTTTGAATCAGCGCTAATTTTTAGTTTATAGAAACCATTTTTATTTAATTTTAATTCATAATAATCAACATCCAAATTAATATCAACGTCACTAATAGGGTTTTCAGTTATATCGACTATCTCTGTGGTAGGATTATATTGATAGTTATATGAATATGAGGTAGCATCATAAATAATGCTTTTTATATTAATCCCAGAAGAGTAAATGATAATTTGTACGTCTGAACAATTATTAACTATCTGTAACAATGGAGCATAATCACCCACATATGATTCCTCTGCCACCGCTTTAAGGTTCAAATCTGAATTAGCATTTGATTGCGCCCCCAAAACGACTGCAATTAACAAAAATACAACAATTGTAGTTAGAAATACAATCCTTAATAATCGATTTCGAAACATAAAGCGTGGCATATTTTATACCCTCCAACAAAAACTGTAATTGAAAAGAAATTACAAATTACAGTTTATAGACATAATATTTTAACATTTTTTCCTAATTTTGTCAAGATTTATATCACTCTCACTAATTACATAGCAACTTTAGTTAATTCTAGCTAATTCTTAATATGTTTTTCGTTTATTCACATGTATGGATCTTAAGCATTTGTAGGATGAATTCTTAAAAATTTAGCTCCTTTTGACCCATATTGATCTTGGGTTTTTGTTATATTAGTAATTTTAAATATCGAATCTAAACTTAATGAGGGTTAATAGTATAATTTAAAGATAACAACGAAGATTCAATGAATCTTGTTAACCAAAGAGATAACATAGATTGAATGAGATCATAAAATTTGATACTGAATACTAAATTAAAAAATTAAAAATTAATTTCATTTGAACAAAACTTAAAAATACTGAATTAAATGATTTTAATCGTGATAAAAAACTTATGTTACTTAAAAATCTTTAAACCATTAATTATAATTTCATAAGGTTTTATATATCCCTATGTTAACAATAGATTATCAAGAATGAATAGTAGTTATATTCTAGTGTGATTATTAAATAGACATTGTTAGTGAGTTAATCTCCTTTGCACTTTGATGTGCATTTCATATAATTTTTCTAAGATAGTATTGATTTGAAAAATAGAGAAGCCAGAATTTAAGTTTAGACATTTTAAGGCAACATTTAAGAATGTATTACTTGGGGGGTTTTTTTGTAAACTTGGATAAATTCATAAATTTAGGTTTTAAACGCCTTAAAAAATATTTTGTTTAATAATAATTGTGGAAATAAAAAACATGTTTTTTAATTCAAAAAAAAAGTATAGACAGCGCTCATTGTCAAAAACTAAGTTCTCTGTTATTTTGTTAATATTTATTAAATTATTGTATACATTAGAGATTAAAAAAATAATGTGCCATTTGGTTTACAAATGACACATTATTACACAAATACTATAAGGTATATTATTAAGCTTGCTTTTTTGATCTGGTTGCAGGTAATTTGGGTTCAGGAGGGACAATAGTAGTTGTTGCGTCCTTACCTAAAAATGTAGGTAATTGCATCCCAGCCATGTTAAATAATTCCTGCAAAGGAGGTACACTCTTCATGAGCCCTGATAAGAAATTGGCAGTAGACGTTGTCCCATTTTTTTCTGACCCGTTGTCCCAAACTGTAATCTTATCAATCTTAATGTTTTTAATTGCCTCAACTTGAATCTTAATGAGATCCTCAATTTTGTCAGCTATCATAAGTTTAACAGCCTCGCTTGGTGAATTTCCTGCAGCTTTAACAATCTCAGACAGACCAGAAGCTTGTTTAGATAAGATCTCCATGAAACCACGTGCTTGTGCTTCCATTTTGCTAAATGAACCATCAGCTTCACCACGTGCTTTTCTTCTTGTTTGTTCAGCTTGGGCTTCTGCTTCAAGCTCTAGTTTTTCTTTTGCTATTTGAGTTGCTACTATAACGTCAGCATGTTGAGTAGCACGCTCTCTTTCTGCACGGGCAATTTCTGCTTCACGTTCAGCAGCGTAGGCCTCTTCTGACGCTTTTGCGGATTGAATTTTTTCTGTAGCAATTGCGCGTCTTAATGCTTCCGCCTCGCGTTCTCTTCTCAAGGAATCAGATTCAGCTATCAAAATACGTGCTTTATTTTCACCATCTATTGCAGTAGACTCTGCATATGATACTTCAATACGCTGATCACGCCTCGCATTAGCTTCACCAATTGCACCGTCACGATCTTTTTCAGCCACTGACTTCTTTGCATCATTTATAGCTTTAGCAGCTGCTTCCCTACCCAAAGCGTTGATATAACCAGATTCATCACTTATGTCTGTGACGTTAACGTTAATAAGTCTCAATCCGATTTTTCTAAGCTCTGTCTCAACGTTAGATGATACAGCTTCTAGGAATTTATCACGGTCCGTATTGATTTCTTCAATTTCCATTGTGGCGATTACTAAACGCAATTGTCCAAATATAATATCTTTTGCTAAGTCTTGAACTAATTGTTGAGAAAGTCCCAGTAGACGTTCAGCAGCATTTTGCATAACTCCTGGTTCAGTAGAAATACCGACAGTAAAGCTGGATGGAACATCAACACGAATGTTTTGACGCGACAACGCATTTCGTAGATCAACCTGAATTGAAAACGGTGTTAAATCTAAGAACGCGTATTGTTGTAATAGTGGTAAGATCAACTTCGCACCACCATGAATACATAACGCTGATTGTTTGCCACCATCTTTGTTGTTCCCAACTTTACCATAAATGACCATAATCTTGTCAGATGGACATTTCTTGTATCTCGTGGCAAAAACAAAAATTGACGTGGACACAATAAATACAATAGCAATGATTAAACCGACGATTAAACCAACATTGCCACCTTCTTGTGCCGCACTTAAATAAAATAACATACTAATTCCTCCGTTTGTTATTATAAATGTAATATACACTACACTCTATCTTGATATCTTGATTAGAATCCAATCTGTATGCATAAAAAAATATTGCTGTTTGTTTATTTTTTTAAGTTAAGACTAAAGATCAGGTGATACTATCAAAACATTTCCATCTAATATGCCAGTGACTTTTATCTTTTCCCCAGATTTTAAATCACGATCTGAGTCTGTTACAGCATCCATTTCCATCAAGCGCCCAGATACAATAACAGTAACTTTACCTGTTTTGGTTTTAGAGGCACCTATTGGAATATAAACATCTCCAATGTTCCCGACAGCATCCTTAGCACTGAATGTTCCGTCTTGTTGCAATTTGTTCATCAGTTTAAACATAAATGCCACAGCAAAGAATGCAGCAACGCCTAATATCAATGATAAAATTATGCTAACCCAGATTGGTAGTGCTTCGATTGAACAGAAAAGTAACCCCGACCATCCTGAGATACAGAAGAATGCAACTAAGCCACGTATCGTAAATAACTGTAAGCTATCAACATCTCCAATATCAACATCTGATGACGAATCAGAATCTCCCCCGCCTATTAGTAAGAGGATAGTTTGGACTAGTAAAATTGCTGAAGCAATTACAGCTAAATAAAAATAACATTTCTCAAGCACAGATAAGCCTTCATACCACATACTAATACCTCCAATTATTTCTAACTAAATCATATAGCCCTTAATTAAACTATATGTTTTACATCACTAAAATTGCGGGCAAATTAACTGCTTTAGTCTTTATAATAATATCATAATTTTAATAAAATTGCAATATAAATTTGAATTAATGCCCATCACTAATACTAGTTTTATATATCCCATTGATTACTACCTAATAATGATATATAAATCAAGATAATACTCCTTTTTATCTATTTAGATAAAAATTAAGCAAATCTAAATATAGAGTTGCTTAAAATAAATTTGTTTATAATTTTAGTGCGCGCTAGTTTATATTCTAAAATCGGATGCCTTTTTAATATGTTCTATAAAACCCGTGTTTTGATATACTTTTACGTAATCAACATAGAATATTGAGCCTTTGGATCTATATGGTCCAATTATTTGTGCGTGTGGGCCCCATGTGTCGCCCTCATCTATTTCTACAGTCAAACGTAAATAGGCCTCTACCTTTGAAACTCCACCCTCGTCTGTGACCCACGTGGGATTGCCGTCTATAAAGAAAACGTAGCATACAGGAGTCCAGAGTAAAGCAAATGTATGGAAATCATTATAAAAATCAGATATCGTTGATTCAAAATTTCCTTTATAACCAGCCCCATTACTGTATCCAGCATAGCCATCCCATGTTAATGCATGCCCCATGTATGATGGATTCTTTATAAAACATGACTCATAGACGTCTATTTCTGTACCATCCTCACCATCATTCCCAATTTGGCCTTGAGAATCTGTTTGAAGCCAAAATGATGTCCACAATCCTTCCTCTTTAGGAAATCTGACTCTCGTTTCATAATAGCCAAATGCCTGTTTAAAGTATGTCTCTTGCGTTACAACTACATCATCAGAATTTCTGATACCTAGTCGTGTCTCAATACCGCCTGTAAATCTACCTGACGTATTTTTGTAAATCCCATCAGATGAAGTGTAATTTCTCTTTTGCTCGGAGGTGATTTCAAGATTTCCGTTCTTAACAGATACCATATCCCCACTCCAGTACGATGTGTATTCAGGATGTACAAAAGAATTTGTCTTTGTTCTATACGCTTGAGGTGAGTATGTCCACTTAGTAATATCAAAAGAGTCACCATCAAAATTCTCTATCAATGTCTCATACCAGCCACTTTCATTAGCGGTCGTTTCATCAGTTCCAGCATTTATTAAATCTGGTAATTGTAGATATTCTTGAAACTTCTCGTTATCTAAGTTTGAATTATCAGGCTTTAACGGATATCCGCACGCAAACAAAATCGATGCCAACACCGAGAAAATAATCATAACTGTAAAAAACTTAAGATACCGCATAGTCTATCCCTGCCTAAATTAATTTTTGTATTAATTCTACTTCATTTTAACATGAATGTCAATATGTATTGAGAATTTGTTTAAATAATGCACGTTTTATGACAATAATGTAAAAAATCAATCTTTGAAATTCATTACTAAGATCAATCTTTAGGTTTGTTTTTGAAGTTAAGCCTTGTCTGAACCTAATGCTCTTAGTGCATTTAAAACCGCCAAAAAACAAACTCCTACATCAGCAAAAACGGCAATCCACATAGATACTAATCCAAACGCACTTAAAATTAATACACTAGCCTTAATACCTAATGCAAATATAATATTTTGTTTAGCAATATTAAGTGTCTTCCTCGACACGGATATAGCTTTTATTAGCTTTGACGGTTCATCCGTCATAAGAACAACATCTGCAGCTTCAATTGCTGCATCTGAGCCTAATCCACCCATTGCAATTCCAATGTCAGCTCTAGCTAGCGCTGGGGCATCATTTATACCGTCTCCTACAAACGCTAAAGTACCACGTGAAGTATTCTTGTTCAACAAATCTTCAATCATTTTTAGCTTTTGGTCAGGTAAGAGATTAGAATAAGTATAGTCGATACCTAATTCACTACCTACCTTGTCTGCAACTTTTTTGACATCACCTGTTAACATGACAGTCTTCTTAATTCCAATCCTCTTGAGTCCGGTTATAGCATCTTTTGCATCGCATTTGTTTGTATCAGCTATCAAAATGCTACCTAAATACTGGTTGCCTTTCGAAATATGAACTGCAGCGCCCGCTAAATCTTCTTTTTCAGAGAACAATACATCTAGTGATTTCATGAGCTCCGCCTTTCCTGCAAAATAAATCTCATCCTTATATACAGTCTCCATCCCAAATCCAGCTATTTCTTTAGACTCACCTATTAGTGTTAAATCAATTTTACCCCTAAATGCTCTTTTTATAGATGACGCAATAGGATGTGTCGAATAATTCTCAACATGAGCAGCAATCTCTATCAACTCCTCGCCCGTTAGATCATTTTGTGGGTTGATGTCAATTACTTCAAAGACACCACGCGTCAGCGTTCCTGTTTTATCAAATACAATAGTTTCTGTTTTTGCTAGTTCTTCTAAATATATACTGCCCTTTATCAACACGCCATTTTTGGATGCACCTCCTAGCCCACCAAAAAAACTCATTGGAACAGATACGACTAATGCGCATGGGCATGATACAACTAGAAAGGTTAAAGCTCTATAAATCCAAGTGCTCCAGTCTAATCTTAAAAATAGCGGAGGTATTAGTGCTAGAAAAACCGCTATAAACACTACTATTGGTGAATAAACACTCGCAAATTTTGTAATGAAATTTTCCGACTTGGATTTTTTTGTGCTTGCGTTTTCAACTAAATCAAGAATCCTTACAACAGTGGATTCGGAAAATGACTTTATAACTCTTGCAGTCAATTTTCCATTCAGATTTATGCACCCACTTAAAATATCAGCTCCTACAAAGGTGTCACGCGGTATTGACTCCCCAGTTAGTGCAGATGTATCTAGTGATGAGCTTCCTTCTATTACAACTGAATCAAGCGGCACACGCTCGCCAGGAGATATCACAATAATATCACCCTCCAAAACATCTTCAGGATCTTTTTTGATTAATTCATCGTTTTCTAATACCATTGCAAAATCAGGACGTATGTCCATCAATGAGGCTATGGACTTTCTAGATTTATCAACTGCGTATTTTTGGAATAATTCGCCTAATTGATAAAACAACATAACAGCTACAGCCTCTGGATATTCATTGATCAGAAAAGCTCCTATTACAGCTATTGTCATTAGAAAATTTTCATCAAAGACCTTCCCTCTAAAAATGTTCTTAACAGCACGAAGGAGTACGTCCCCGCCAACTATTATAAGTGGTATCAAGAACTTTATTATTGTAAATACTACATGCTCATTATCTAAATTAATAACAAGCGCTAGTATATAGAATACAGCGCCAATTATTAATCGTATTATATTCTTTTTCATACTCCCCCAAATCAAAGCTTGATTAGTTTCACATCTGGCTCGATCTTTTTTACTATCTTAGAAATAGCTTGTTTTAGTGAATCTAAGTCAGACTCATTAGTTATCTCAATTGTTAATTTTTGTGTCATAAATCCAATTAAACTAGATATAACACCATCAAGTTTAGCAACAGCTTTTTCTATACTATCTGCGCATTTAGCACAGCACAAATTTTCAAGTTTGTACACGACCTTCATCTTGAACCTCCGTTTAATAAATTTTTTAGAACAAATCAACTTAAAGTTATTCGTTAACGTGTTCTCTCCCCGATTCAATTATCATCTTTATATGAGAATCAATGAGTGAATAAAATACAACCTTCCCATCACGCCTTGAATCAACAAGTCTATTCAATTTTAGTTTGTTAAGTTGATGTGATATAGCAGATTTACTCATATTAAGTAATGCAGCTAAATCACATACACATAACTCACTAACATCCAATGCCCATAATATTTTTGATCTCGTTTTATCAGCAAAGACCTTAAAAAAAGTCTCTAATAAACTAAACTCTCGATCCGATGGCATTAAACTTGTCACCATCTTAACAGTTTCAGAGTGAATTGCATCACAGTCACATTGTAATTCCTTCATTTATGCGCTCCATATAAACAATTGATTAATTGATCAATCATTGTAATAATTATAATTGATCAATCATTCAACTGTCAAATAAAAAATTTGTAATACTAGGGAATATTTATATATCCTTACACTAAAATAAATAGTATTGACAATTCAACTGTAGCATGGTTAAATAAAAAAAATACAAGTATATTCGCTGGCTTTAAAAATATAAAAAAAATGTTATGCTACAATGTAATCTAGAAACTCATTTAATGTGCATAAATCTTAACAAACCCAATTTTAATTAAAATTAATAAATATTTCATGCTCTAGATTAATAATTAGTGTTATCATCACCTCTAAATACTATTGATATTTTTTTTTAAGTTCTCCTCTATCAATTATATAAAACAATAACAGAAAATAATAACGTATTTATTTAGTCATGCCTTATCAATAAATGGTTAATTTACTCACATAACTACAATATAATAATGATTTCTGTTATAACCTATCAAATTATTACAATATCAAATTTGATTTTTTATAATAAAAATGTTTTAAGGAAAAAGGCGTTTTTAAAACATATTGTTACTTTTTAAGTCACATATTTTTGCAATGTGAAATTAATGTTTATTTTTAATGACATAATCCGCTTTTTAAGAAATGGCTTGACTATATCAGTAAATAATAGTATATTGTATATAGTGATTTGATAAATCCGCTTGAACTCTTTAAGTTTAAATCAAATCTACTATATGATTATTAACACTAATAGTCTCACAAGCAGACAATATATTTTTAGCATACATATATTCAAATTAACTCTTGTGATGGAGCGCATATGAAGTTATTTGACACCACTGTACATAAACTAAAGCATGATGTCATTAAGGAAATTATACGTAACGAATATTATAATGAATATAGCGATTTATACCTAGAAATACCCAAAAAAATCTCGCCTGGACCTAAAGCACATCTTAGATGTTGCGTTTTTAAGGAAAGAGCTATCTTACAAGAACGTATAAAGCTCGCACTCGGAGGGGATAATAAAAATCCAAACATAGTAGAAGTTATTGATATCGCATGTGATGAATGCCCTGCAGGATGTCTATATGTAACCCCATCATGTCGAAATTGTTTGACTAAGCGTTGTACAGAAGTTTGTCCCAAGAATGCAATTAAATCATTTGATAAAAGAATGATAATCGATCGAAATGTGTGCGTAGAATGCGGCAAATGCATATCCGCATGTCCTTACGGTGCAATTATACAACAAAAGCGTCCTTGTATTTCTAGTTGTAAAGTTAAAGCAATTCGCATAACTAATGAGGACAAAATAATAATCGATATTGATAAATGCATCGGTTGTGGAGCTTGTATATATCAATGCCCCTTTGGAGCAATATCTGACAAATCATATATAGTAGATGCAATGCGGATAATACGAAACAAACAAAGCGACAATCCATATAAGGTTTATGCAGTCGTCGCCCCGTCTATTATCTCACAATTTAAATATGCAAAACTGGGCCAAGTTGTGACAGGAATAAAAGCAATAGGGTTTGATAGTGTTATTGAAGCTGCAATGGGCGCAGATATCGTAATTCATAAAGAATTAGATGAGCTTAAAGCTGGGCATACGCTCACATCTTCTTGTTGTCCAGCGTTTGTATCATTAATTGAAAAGAAATTCCCTGAACTTTTAAAGTACGTTTCATCATCACTTTCACCAATGGTCGAAGCAGCATTAGTTATTAAAAGAAAAGATCCAACTTGTAAAATAATTTTTATTGGACCATGCAGCGCAAAAAAATTGGAATTTAAACTTGAAAAGACTAAAGGTGCAATTGACTGTGTTCTATCGTTTGAGGAGCTCCAAGCTTATTTCTCAGCACTTGAAATAGAAATTGAGAGCTTAGAAGAAACCGTAATGGACGATGCTTCCCTTTATGGCAGAATATTTGCTAGATCTGGAGGAATAACACAAGGAATTCGAGAAAATGCTGCTAAAGCAGGGCTTAAAAACATAAACCCAATTGCCATGAACGGAATCACAGAAATCAATGCTAACCTATTAAAATTAAAGTTAAATAGAGCTGAAGCAAACTTCTTTGAAGGCATGGCGTGTGATGGTGGTTGTATAGGCGGCGCACTCTGTTTATCTCATGGTTTAAAAAATGCACAAGAAGTCGATAAATATGGGGCATCTGCAACTCAAAAAGAAATTGATCACTCAGTTATGATTTATGAACAAAGCCTAAAACTCTAGATTTTATTAAAATTATCTTAAAAAAGAATGATAGATACAATTTTTCTAATATTGCTTAATGCAGTATCTTATGCATTATCCTTTATATCCTTATTTGTTTTCACAAGAGTTCTCAACTTTTTAACAACTTTAACAGGTTCAGGCTTTTCGTTTCTTAATATTTCTGCATTGGAAATTCCATTAATGTAATTCGCATCAATTATGACATCAGAAATGGTTTTATCTGAGGGAACTTCATACATGAGATAAAAAATGGCCTTTTCAAGAATTGCCCTAAGTCCGCGCGCTCCAGTTTTGAGTTGGATGGCTTTTTGAGCTAGCGCAACTATTGCATCATCAGTGAATTTTAAATCTACATCATCTATATCAAATAATGACTTGAATTGACTAATCAGTGAATTTTTAGGCTCCACTAAAATTCTACAAAGTGCACTTTCATCAAGCGCATCAAGGGATGCTATAACAGGAAGCCTGCCAACAAATTCTGGTATTAAACCAAATTTTACTAAATCATCAGGATATATGTTTTCCATTAGTTTAGAAAACTCTAGCTTTTCACTCTCAGCTGATAATTTCGAATTAAAACCAATTCCTACATTATCAAGGCGCTTGCTCACTAAAGTATCAAGCCCGACAAACGCACCACCACATATAAACAGTATATTAGTAGTATCTACTTGGATCATTTCTTGCATACCATTGTTCCGCCTGGTTGATGGTGATGGAACGTTAGCAATTGTACCTTCTATAATCTTTAAAAGCGCTTGCTGGACACCCTCTCCCGAAACATCGCGACCTGATGAACTACTCGTGCGTCTGCAGATTTTATCTATCTCATCAATATATATTATGCCCTTTTGTGCACGTTTGAGATCACCATTTGATGCTTGCAATAACTTTACTAAAATATTTTCAACGTCCTCTCCTACATATCCGGCTTCAGTTAAGGCTGTAGCATCGGAAATCGCAAAGGGCACTTCTAATATTGTAGCAAGAGTCTTAGCTAATAAGGTTTTTCCTGTGCCGGTAGGACCTAACAACAAAATGTTACTTTTTTCAAGAGTGACATCAGGATAAGCCTCACTACTTGCATTTATCTTCTTATAATGATTATATACTGCAACGCTCAACTTACGTTTCGCTGTGTCTTGGCCAATGATAAATTCATCTAAACACTTGCGTATATCCATCGGTTTTAATCTTTTTTTAGTGGTTTCCTGAGGAATACCTTTACCATACTCTTTCTTTTGGGTTTCAAGAATAAAAACGGCACGCTGAGCACAACGCCTACAAATGCGAGCGTTATTATTCTCACCAATTATCAATTCGCCTGTCTCATTCTCAAGAAGGCCACAAAATGAACATACTAATTTTGCTTCATTTTTATTGGGCATGTTTACTCCTAATCTAATTCCTTACGTGTATAAAATACTTTGTCAACTATTCCATAGGCTACTGCTTCTTCAGCAGACATATAATTGTCTCTATCTGTATCCTTTTCAATCTTATCTACATCCTGGCCTGTTTTTTCTGATAGTATTGTGTTGAGTTTCTTCTTGGTTTTCAAAATGTGCTCAGCCACAATTGCAATATCACTAGCCTGCCCTCTGGCCCCGCCTAATGGTTGATGTATCATAATCTCACTATTTGGTAAAGCATATCGCTTTCCCTTAGTGCCTGATGCTAACAAAAATGCACCCATTGATGCGGCTAGACCAACACAAATAGTCGATACGTCACACTTGATATAATTAATTGTATCAAATATCGCAAATCCCGCACTAACGCTACCTCCTGGACTATTGATATATAACGATATTTCACGCTTAGGATCTTTAGTTTCTAAAAACAATAATTGACCTACTATGATGTTTGCTAGTGCATCATTTATCTCTCCAGATAAAAAAATGATTCTATCTTCTAATAGTCTTGAATATAAATCATATGCCATTGTCCCACGATTAGTTTGCTCAATTACCGTTGGAATAGGCATGTATGTCAATATTGTATTTTCATTTTCCATTAAGACCCTCCCTTTTTCTCTTTGAATTTATACTTCTCTCTCATTTTATTCATAAATGATAATCATCATCAATGATTGCAATCTCTAAAATTTTAAAAATTTATAATAAAAAGATTAGAATATTCATAATGAATAAAATGATTATACAGCATTACTATTGATTAACTTTTAATGTTTCTTAAAGCTGTTTAAATGTATTATTATTGTAATATATATTTGCCATTTTTGCAAATAAATATATGCTACTTTAAACATTCGAATCTGATTGCGTTTTTTATTATTTATTATTATACCATCTGTCTCTATATCAATTTACAATGGTATGCAATTATAAAATGCAATGAGCCCATTATATGATATTTTCTTTTTCTATTGTTCATTCTAGATAAAAATCTTTCTATCAATGTATTATGCTAAAGGCACAAATGCAATATAGTTAAGTAGGATAGTCTTAATTGTCTTCTGAGCATTTGTACCTTTGACTATTTTAATTCATTACAAAAGTTGGTTTAAATTAAATTGTAGTTAGAATATCGTCTATTTAAAGCTTTAGCGCGGTTTTTAAGTAGTGGATTAACGCTTAAGGCCAAATTCAAGTTGTAACACGAGATGAAACTGCAGGGCAAACAACACTCGAAATTGATTTTAAGGAAGAAAAAGACGGAAGTTACATTTAATGTTCAAGTATGCCTTGAGTTAAAGATTATACCAAAATAATGTCACGGGAATACGCGCCGTTATTTACAATAAACAACCATTAAAATTTAAGTTGTGATCCGGGACCTGGTCTTTAAGTTATTCAAAACGGAGTTGAATGGATTAACTTAAAAAATATTTCTTGTTAAACAAGAGTTGCAAACAATAGTTAAGCATAAAAGCAAAAACTACACGTTTTTACTAGGCGCATAAATTACTAGAATATAATCTTGACAATGAATCAATTTAGAATAGTCAATTGAATTCAATAGCGGATCTTCATCTTTACTTGCTGAAATTTAACTATTAAAATTCCGTTATTAAATAAGTAAATTTTATTAATGCATGGTCTTTTAGATTAGCTAGAGCTTTATCTACTGCTTGATTTCAGGTTCATCTTTCTTTTTAAGAAGAAAATATGATCTTATCATAGCTAAAAAACAAACCATATCTTCAGATCCCTTAATAACTTGAAGAATTAAGTCTATGTTTAATTGCGAATTCAATATTTCATTAGCCGTTAAAATAGCGTTTGCGAATATTGATCCATCACAGCTATACTTCTTAATTTCTTCTTCTATTGATGTAGAATCATTAAATAATACATTCAAAGAATGCTTTTGGTTATCACTATATAATTCATTTGCAAATTCATCTATTAAATCATTCAATAGTGGGGTCATTCTTTCAATAAATCTATCTAGATGATAAATGGAATCCTTATCAATTAGATTATCTATGCAAATAAGCAAGGCCTCTATAGCAATCTGATGATATGTCAAGGGGGTGTTATATGTTGTGAGAATATTTGATCCCAATAAAGATTCATTAGCCATTATAATCAATTCATGATCAAAAAATTCCTTTGCCTTTTTATCATCGATAAACGCTTTTTCTGAGGTTGTGAAATATTTGTTTATATTGTCAATTAATCCTAAAGCCTTATCGTAATATTTCGTGATTAGATCTTGGTACCCATTAATGCTCATCAGAGTAGTACTATACATAAATGTTGCTTTTGTAAGACGCTCATAGTATTTTGTATAATTAATAAAAGTGTTTCTTTTAAGTGCGCTAGCATCCATTAAGAATTTCCTGAATTCGTCAAGTGAGTCGAAATATGATATGTCTTTTACAAATTCGTCATCAAGCACTTCATTTTTAACTCTAATTATTTTGGATACGTAAACATGTGCTATGCAATTTGAATAATTGTCTGCACTATCAGGATCTGGATTATATTTAAAATTATTTAGGAATATATATTTCTCCAATTCGTTGGTTACATTAACCTGGATAGATTTGAATTGAGCTACTTTCATTCCTAAAAGACCTTTGCGCAGATCCTCTGGAAACAGTGAGGATTGGATGTTTATATCAAATGGAGATGCTATTGCAGGTAAAACATCATTAACCCTAATAGGGATATATTTTCCATTCGAATCCTCAAAGCATGCTACAACATGAACTACAGATGATTCATCAACTAAATCATCTATATCACATTCATTAACAATTTTCGTTTGATTATCAAGGAGTCTTAACAAATGCTCCTCAATCTCATATTGAATATTATCTAAATTATGTAAATATTCTTTATCAATTTCTTTAATTATTTCGTCAGAAAACGTTATTTTTGGTACGTAATCAATTTGTAGGGAAATTGCTAAACTATCAATTGTAAATTCAACTATATCGTATGTTAAACGATCCCACTTTCTATGATTAATGAAGTTGAATTCGTTTTCAGCAATACCACTAATATTTTTGCCGCCATTAATGTTGATTTCATCTATAATGCTTTGAAAATCACGTGAGATCTTAGTCTCGCATATGTCTTCAATAAAATAATCTAAAGTAAATTTCTTGAGGATTATATTTAAAGGAACCTTCCCTGGTCTGAATCCTTGAAGCTTAAATTCATGTTTTTTTGAATTATATACTGTTTGTAATATTTCCATGATCTCATCATGATCAGAATATAATTTTATCGCTATTGAAAAATAGTTAGGTATTTTCGTTGCTTCATATTTCATATTTAATAGTTATCCATTGTATCTGACAAATTTATCTTTGTAAATCTGTAGCTTTTTTCGCTCTCAACCACTAATCACTTCTTACATACTTCCGGCACATAAAAAATTGATGTCGTGTCCAGCGACATATATTCCGCAAAGCCACACGTATATTCGCTTTAAATACTTACCTGTTGCCTTGTCATGTCCCGATATATTAGTGCATCTGCTATACCGTTAATAAAGTCTGCATTGATTACAACATCTTGAATAGTAGCATCAGACGGAGCTTCGTACATTAAATTGAAGATCGCCTTTTCAAGAATAGCACGGAGTCCCCGGGCACCAGTTTTTAATTCAATTGCTTTTCTGGCCATTGTTATTATTGCATCATCTGTAAAAGATAGTTTTATCTTGTCCATATCAAAAAGTGATTTAAACTGATTTATTAATGCATTTTTAGGCTCTACCAGAATCTTACAAAGTGATTGTTCATCGAGTGCATCTAAGGCTGCAATAACTGGTAGTCTCCCAACGAATTCAGGAATAAGTCCATACTTTATTAGATCATCTGGCCTTATATCATCCATTAACTTTGTATAAGGTTCGTTTGTGTTATCTTCTTTGAGTTTAGAATTAAATCCGATTCCTACATTGTCTCTGCGTTTCGTTACTAATTTATCCAGGTCAACAAACGACCCTCCACAAATAAATAATATATGAGTTGTGTCAATTTGTAAAAATTCTTGATAAGGGTGTTTTCTGCCACCAGTAGGAGGCACATTGGCTATAGTTCCCTCAATTATTTTCAAAAGTGTTTGCTGAACTCCCTCGCCAGAAACGTCTCTAGTAATTGACATATTTTCTGATTTTCTGCAAATTTTGTCAATTTCATCGATGTAAATTATCCCTTTCTCTGCCTTTTTAATATCACCTTTTGCTGCATTTATTAGTTTCAATAAGATGTTTTCAACATCTTCACCTACATACCCTGCCTCGGTTAATGCTGTTGCATCTGATATTGCAAACGGAACATCAAGAATCTTTGCTAGGGTCTTAGCAAGTAATGTTTTACCAGTGCCAGTAGGTCCTAATAATAAAATGTTGCTTTTTTCAAGCTGAACATCTGGATACTTCTTGCTTGTGATATTAATTCTTTTATAATGATTATATACAGCTACTGAAAGTTTTATCTTAGCTAATTCCTGACCAATTATATATTCATCAAGCTTATTTTTTATCTGGACTGGTGTCAGCATCTTTTGTCTGGCCACTTTTGTTGCCATTGTTTTCTTTATCCCGTTTGATGAATCCTTCAATGCTTCCTGAACAGCATATGCACAATCAATACATATGAAAACATCGCGTTCGGTACCACATATTAAATCCCCAATATCTGCTTCCTTTTTCCCGCAAAATGAACATGCTAAATCTTTTTTAATTTCTGTATTTTCCATTTTTACTCCTAATCATTTAATTCTTTTCGTGTGTAGAATACTTTGTCTACAATGCCATATTCAACAGCAGCTTCAGCTGACATGTAATTGTCTCTGTCCGTGTCCTTTTCAATTTTAGATATGTCTTGTCCAGTCTTTTCTGAAAATAATATGTTAAGCTTTTTCTTAATTTTAAGAATATGCTCAGCTTTTATCGCAATATCACTAGCCTGACCACTAGCACCACCTAATGGTTGATGTATCATGATTTCACTATTAGGTAGTGCATATCTCTTGCCCTTAGTCCCTGCTGCTAGTAGAAATGCGCCCATAGAGGCTGCAAGACCAACACAAATAGTCGATACGTCACACTTTATATAGTTGATTGTGTCAAATATTGCAAATCCAGCACTAACACTTCCACCTGGACTATTTATATACAAGGATATATCGCGCTTAGGATCCTTAGTCTCAAGGAACAATAATTGGCCTACAATTATATTAGCAAGCGAATCATTAATTTCCCCAGACAAAAATATGATCCTATCCTCTAATAGTCTAGAATACAAATCATATGCCATCGTTCCACGATTTGTCTGCTCTATTACTGTTGGAATAGGCATGTATGCTGTTTCATTAATACATTTCATCATCATTTTCTCATCCTTTTTGTAGCATTATTATTTTCTCTGTCAATATGATACAAATAATTTCTTATCTCTGTTTCATATATTGGAATTTTGTATTCATCATCACCTGTTATGATCATATGCCGATTCTTGAACGGAATTTCTCTTGGCAGTTTTGAAATCAATTCTTTTATCAAAGCATTAAGATCCTCATTATGATAAGTCTTTATTCTATATCTATGTCTGTTATATCTATTTGCGATAACATAGGTGTTATCTACCACATTTGATACCATTATGGAATTCTTATCTAGTTCTCTTCTGTATATATTGAGAATTTTTTCTATTAGATCTCTTATATACAATATATCTTCTCTTTGGATTCCATAATCTAAGAAAATTGATTTTAATGAATTACAACAATTGTTTATTACGTATTCAATGTAACATTGCAAATCTGAAATATAACTGTCGTTATCTAAGAAGATGGTATTTAATACCTTAACTACTCTACGATCATTAGCAAGAGCAGCTATGGAATTGTTATATAAATTCATAATTGCCATTTTAAATTCAATATCAACTAATGATGTAACTTTCTTAAATCCAATTATCCCGGATTTAAATTCATTATCAGCACTATCAAAATCGCGCATCGTGTCTGCATAATATGAGTCTATCTTGTTCTTCATGTTAGCAGTTATAATCTCAATCTGCTGTATCACATCGGGAACATAATCACATATATCTCCACACAATTTCAAAATTTCTATATAGGCGTTCCTGTATTTCTCAATTGAATTGAATTTTGTCTTTTCTTTGATAAACGCATTATCAATTATAGGAAAATTCACTTTCTCAATACTTTCAATATAAATGTTAGCAATTAATTTAACATTCTGTCCTATATAGTCTTTAATATAGTATTTCCTGTCAAGCTGAAACAATCTTATATCTTCAGGCGTTAATCGACATTCTATTTTCTTCTTCTCATTAATTTTCATACCTTTAATAGCTTTAACTATAGAGGCTGGTAAATTTAATGATTTGGTTGTCACTTTATGTGAAGAAATAGAGCTAAGATCCCTTTTAATTAGAATTGTGCCGTTCATGTCCTCAAAATATAACAAAATTGTCACATAATGAGAATCGTCTATAACAGCATCGTTTTCATGTAAACTGTTTTTTTGTCCGTTAACGACTCCAAGAGCTAGCTCATAGGCCTTTTTATAATAATATTGTTCGATTTCTAAATTAGCTTTTCTATACAGTAAGCTATCATTATCTTTTTGGTAATTAAGTATAATGTCGTTATAATCACTTGGAAAGTCGAACTTTTCAAATAAATATTCATAATCGACATATGCTTCATATACAATTTTATTATGTTGTATATCTTTGATTTCATACAAAGCAAAGTCTTTATATGTATTTTTGTCAATTTTAATTACTGATTTAGGATCAAAACCCTCAACCACTATTTCTTCATTAAATATTTTTTTTAAAAATTTTGCCACTTGCGTCTTAAACGCAAAATCGCAAATTATTTTACTGTATTTTTGAAGTAAGTTTTTTTTGTATTTAACGCCAAACATTTTTGGCCTTGATTGACGCATTAATGAATGAAGTTGTTCCCCGCTTTCTGGATCACTCGTTCTGTAAAGGATAGCTCTAAGTTCATCACCCTCAAGAAATACTTCTATCAACAAGGTTGAATAATCTGGCATTTTTGAAATGGTGTACTTCATCCTTAACATCCTAGTTTTATTTGCAATATGATAAAAATAACATAATTAAATCTTATCAGCCTTTTATATTTTACCTTATGTCTAATTATTTTGCAAATAAATTATATAAAAAAATTACATCAAATATGCTAATTTTAGTATCGGTTTTATATCAAATTAGTTTAGCTAAATAATAGCACATTTTTGATGTGTTTAGTCATGTAACTAAAGGTCACTATTTAAATTCTTGTAAATTCGCTAACTCATAAGTTGTATAAACAATATAATTAACATTAGTGTGTTCAAATTTTGGCTACTTCAAATAATCATTTACATTTTTTAGAAGAAATGATCTAATCATCGCTGTAAAAGCATGCTTTCGCACCATATGATAATCATGATATACAAGATCTGCAAAGGTGCTACTTTCGTTTGTTAAATTATTAATTTTCTTTAAAGCAAAACTTAAATTAGATTTTTTATCATCCATTAATTCAATTAATTTTCGTTTCGGAATAATATCATACAAATCTACATAACCATCGTCTTCAATCAATTCTATTGGTTTCGATGTAAATTCAGGGTCTAATAACGGTTCAAAATGATTATAATCCACATGAGCATCAAAAGCTTCTAAATTAGATTTTACAAATTCATCAAGAACTAATATCATATCTCTCATAGCAGCTGGAGACGCATCTTCCGTCTCCAGTATTTCTTCTAGAGTCCGTCTATCATTCTTAGATTCCTCCAACTTGACTTCATCGAACAATCCTCTTAAATCAAGCCTTTGGCTTCGAGATTCCTCATCCTCAGGATCTATCAGAAATTCACTGCCCATTTCAAAATATGGGGCCATAATACTATACTCATATTTAAGATCTACAATATCATTAAAAACTGCAAAGTTATCAATATTATATGCCTGGTATTTAAATTCACGTTCTAAACATCTTAAAATGTCCTCAACATTTTCATATATGGATATGTCATCAAATAAATTTGGTGTTTCATTTAATGCATCGTCTATATATGCTAAGACCCACGCAATTAATAATTCAATTATGATTTGTGTGTATGTTATTTTACATTTTATTTTTTCAAATATTAAATATCCCATAATTCTGGATCGATCAGCCTTCACTCCGAATTTTTCTCGAACAAGATAATAGTCATCTCCTAAAAAATTTCTTAAATTTGCATTATACGCCCTCTCTTCATGAATTAGAGCATCAATATTATCGTAATGCCACATTGACCTACGTAAATTTGCTTGGGCTTTAAGATCTGGAAAAAGCTCAAGAACATTGTCCCACTCATGGAAATTGGCGTTCCAAATTCTATATCTTGAATTTAAATATCCAGCCTTGTTATATGAATCATACTTGTCTGCCACTTGTGCTAATGGCATTATTTCAGTATCTAAATCCGATGAATCACAAATTTCACCATAAATGTATATCCGAATTAACAGTTGTATTTCAGTATCAAATCGTTCTGTTTTATCGAATTTATACCCAAAAAACTCGAGTGACTCTTCGCCTTTTTTAAGTTTATATGGAATATCCACACAATCGCCAACTTTGATGTCATCAAAATATAGTTTGAATCGTTTTGGGATATCTCTTTTTTTAGCTATTCTGCAATTAAATACATCCTTATTTCCGTTAACTAAATATGGGCCGTCTACAATTCTTACTTCATATAGAAACTTAAACAGAGTATCTTCATCTAGAGGTTTACCAACATCTACAAACGATGATTTAAGAAAAAAAAGGTGGTTTACAAATGAGAAAGTATTTTTCTCTTTAGCATAATCATAATAATAAAACGGACGTAAAAAACTTGAAATAACTGCGTCCATAACATCTGGTGTGAATTCAATACTCGGATAATAATCTATATAAAATACAAACAACTTCGATTTTACCGAATCCTTGATTACCTTCGCATTTTTAAACCAATAGTGAAAATTGGGATCAATGAATCCAAATTTAAACCTCCCCAGGTCAAATTCTTTAGCAGTTTCGTTTAGTGACTCATGTAAAATATCTTTAGTGTCAATTAAAATATTTTCAAGCATATCTAATGAAATATCATCATTTTGTAAGTATTTCACCATTAGCCCAAACGGACATTTACCTTTTTCGTATCCTGGTACATCAATTTTATCTTTATACTCGTCAGCGAAGATATGGTAATAGTAATTCAATTCATCCCCATCACAAGTTAGTTTTATCACAATACTATAATCATCTCTTGATGTCATGATTTGATATTTCATGTTAATAAATCCTTAAAATATATAGTAGAGACTGGCACGTTGAATATGACTTGATAAATCGTATTTCAATGAAAATAGTCCGCTTTGAGGTTTAAATATAACGCCAAATGTGGTAATGGAGGTTTTGGTACATTTAGTAAATCTGATGATTTATAAATGTATAACAAAATCTAAAATTTTAGTTATCACATTAATAAACGATTTATTATATCACAAATTTGTTCATATTAAAACTATATTAATATAAATTTAATATTCTATATATTTTAGGTTAATTATAACTTCTAGCGCGTATTTTTCTGGTTATCATTTTAAGTTAAAGCGATAAACCCTTTAAAAATTATTATGCACTGACCTATGTCATTTATCTAAAAATCCATTGATGGTTTTAGATAAATATACAAAACCCTTTTTTTAAGTATCTTGTAATATTTGAATTAGCTATTTGCATTATCAGTAAAGCCAATACAAGCTAAAATTTTTACATTTGGATTATTTGAAATCGACAATGCACTCTCGACCCATTCATATAGCACTTTGTACAATGTTTCTATATTTTTCTTATGGCTTATCGATATATGTGGTATTCCTTCATACTCATTATCAATGCTAAATTTGGAATCAATATATTCCTTTAATCTGTCAAGATTTCTTACATTAGTTTTAATAATATCTTCTGTCTTCTTTTTATATTCAAGAATTTGTTCAAACATGTAATCCCTAGACACTTTGATTACTGAATTTACACAGGAATCGGTTGGGATTGTATACTTTAGAGTAGGTGTGAATTCGTTTATTACATCTTGCTTATCTAGTCCCATCATGTCAAATATCTCATTTATCTTTAAATGTTTTATAAAAGTCGTCTCGTTATACAATAAACCAAATACTTCGTTTATAACCAGGTTAGCCCTTTTATTAGTTACATGCCCTTCTATAATAAAGATAAACTCCCCTTTTTTAAGCCCTTTTCTAATTAACACTAACGCGGCTTTATTATCTGAAAACAAACAATTCATTTTGTCATTTAACCATAGCATTACTGGATGCATTGGCCAAAGATACTGCTTTTTTAGTAATGCAGCTGATAAGACCTGCTTTTTATCATTTTCGTCTATCACTGCCCTCATTGAATCTCTGTCTTTTATAAGAACTAGGTTTTCTTCTAAAGGCGGTTGAAATTCAGATGGTAGATACTTATCTATCAATTTTCTAAATTTGTCAGGCATCTCAATTTCTATTACACCATCATTTTTATCGTTTATAACCAAATTGTTGCTTTGATCATTTGTGTACACATTATCAATATTTTGACTAGAGTTAATAAGTTGATTTATTTTTGATAGTCCCAATTTTACATACTCTAGATCAGACAATAAATTTATGTTTACCTTATTGTTAATTGACGCATTTTTGTAATTACAATTCTTGCCATACATAACTTTACTTAATATATCAACAATATCATTTGGTACTTCATAGGATTCATCGAATGTAGCTCTTATAAATTTATTTTCTATATTTAATCCAGTGGCAAATTCTTGACTTTCAATAGTAGTTAAATCCCTCACATCTTCTGTTAAGAGTAGGTGAGAACTAAAACTATTCATTTCTTCCATATTAGAATCTGCTGTAGCTAATTCAGTATTAACTATAAAATCTCTAATATCTACTAATTTTGTCTGACCGTGCCTCTCCACAGCATTTTGTCTCATGGTAGAAGCTGTGTGAGACCATGCTCTATCAAAATTAATTATTCGATGACAATAATAATGAAGACATAACGGTCTTGATGCGATGTCTGAGATTACCAATATTCTCACAGGTGAATTTAATCGATTAAACTCATCTATTACATTATTAAGCTCAACATCTCTCATGCTGCTATCGATGTCTTTTATTACTTTATCATCAATTTTGAGATCTGTCTTTAAATTATCAACTAAATATTTCTTTGTGAAAACATTGTCTGTAAATATTACAATCCTATCTTCAGCTGATTTTATAGACCAACCATATTTCTTGTTATTTAATAATTTTAACAACTGTTGGTATTTTGAAAACTTAGACTTGTCGATCTTTTTTAGTGTAACCTTTAATTTATTTAATTTTACAATATCATTATCAAATTTTGGTTCACGTGTCTTGTCAATTTCTATCAGTTTATTTTCTATGGTCTTTATACATGCAACAGGACTTGAAAACAGAGCTTTTTTTAATATTGTTTTGAATAAAAGAAATTTTCTAGTGGTGTTTGGTTTTTTAGACTGTGCGTCAATTTCGAGCTCTAAGGCATTTAAACAGTTAAATGCTACCTCTTCTTCACTGTTTGCTATATATGATTCGTGTTTGTATTCACGTTTAAATATATTAATTTGCTCTTTTGTTAATTCATAATTGAAGCTAATTTTTGTTCTTTGTATAATTATATCATCCATTATTAGATAACCATATGGATCCTGATCATTAGGTATAATTGCTGGGTATAACATGTTTAAGAAGGTCGAGAATAGCTCAGGGCCCCCGACAACAGGCATTTCAGTCAGCAATATTAGGGATTCACAACGATGGGCCATTTTTTCAGGTAAATCACTATAAATAGATTCTATCAAGTAATGAACATCATTTTCGGTTTCCTCATTACTAACCTCCATTTTAACTGATTGGTTTTGTTGTGATTTTAAGTAAGAGATGTTATGTGCCTCATCAAGAATAATCACATCCCACCACGTATGGTCTATAAATTTCTTAAAATTAGTGTCATTATTCATAGTATCATATGAAATTATTATTTTATCATAATAATAATATGGATTAGACTCTTCTGATATCTTGTTTTTAAGGTTAGATGTGTACTCCTGATCCATGCATACAAACGGAATCGTAAATCTATTCCAATAATCTTTTTGTAATTGCTTAATATTCGAATGTGTCGTCACAACTAAAATGCGCTGAGCACGACCTCTAATCATTAACTCGGATAAGAGAATCCCAGCCTCTATTGTCTTGCCTAACCCATCTTCGTCTGCAATAAATAACCTTTGAAGAGGATTTTTAAGTGCAATACTCGTTGGAATTAATTGATATGCATGTTCATCAATTAATGCCCTGTTCCCTATATGTATATCTTTGTCAGTAGGTATTTGCTGTCTAAAGTAGCTCTCTAGATATAATTTTGTGTCTGTAAAATTAGGAGACTTGTCAATTACAAATTCAACTTCCCCTGGATTCAAAATTTCCATCTCGTCAATATCTGTAAAAAACATAAGGTTTTTATGCTTGACTATCTCAGAGACTCCAATGCACTTTATAATTGTCCTTTTTGACTCGGTTATCCTAATTTCTTTGACTATCCATTCTGCACCCCGCACAATAATATGCGCGCCAGGTTGAAATTCAATTCTCTCTTTGAAAACGTCATCACTCCCGCCTTGTCCTTCTTTTTTTATAGTATCTATTCTTGACTTTAACGACATTAAATTGCTTTTCCTTTTTATATTTTAAACATTTTTATTAAGGATCTACTCGTGTTTATATTTTTGAATCAGAGTAATTACTTAACTTAAAAAATTAGTGTTGATATTTAGGTTTAAATATCATTTTATTATAGCATTTATAGTGAAAATGTCAAAAATTAAATCTCTTTATTGAATATTATAGATATATCTTGACTTGATTGGTAACTCGTTTCTTTGGTATTTATATTATATGAAAATTTGAAATTGAAATATTTGTGTGTTTATACAGATATCCTCTACATTGTTTTAAGGGGAAGTCAAACAGTATCATCTTTAATATTTGGTAGAAAAATATCTATACTAAAATAATTGCAAAAGAATGATTTAAATGCTATAATTTTCAAATTGATTAATTTATATCTTGAATCAAATTAGAGTTTATTTATTATTAATCTTTTATTGATATAATCCAACCTAATTTGCAGAAAATATGTATTTATATCGCAAAAAGAAGAAATCGAGGTTCGAATGAGTAAAAACAACACCCGAATTTTTTTGGTAATTGCTGTAATTGTCCTTATTGTGGTTTTTTTAGTGATTATTTTGCCAGGTGGATCAACCACAGAAACTATCTCCTATAGTGAATTAATTGAAGGCGTAAAACGAGATGCATCAGACGAAAATCGTATAATCGGTATATATTTTGTTGGTAGTTATGAAGTAAATGTCTTATATTCTAAAGATTCTAAACATATGGATGAATTTAAAGCTGGTAAGTATAAATCAGCATCATCTATTGTTATATACAGAGATAATTTAGCGGTTACGTTAGAAGAAATATTAATTTTATATCCCACTATGGAACGTCCTTATATCGCACTTAATGATCCAGACTCAGGTAGTTTCCTTAGCTACTTGTTTCCTGCTCTTACTTTTTTACTAATATTAGGTCTGGCTGTATTATTCATAGTCGCAATGCGAAAAGGCAATGGAGCATCTGGAGCATTGTCGTTTGCAAAAACAAATGCTAAAGTAGCTTCCAATATAAAAGTTAGATTTAATGATGTAGCAGGAGCGGATGAGGAAAAAGAAGAATTAAAAGAGGTCGTTGAGTTCTTAAAATCACCAAAAAAATTCAAACAAGTTGGTGCCAGAATCCCAAAAGGTGTTCTTTTGGTTGGGAACCCAGGAACTGGGAAAACACTCTTTGCTAAAGCAGTAGCAGGGGAAGCTGATGTTCCGTTCTTTTCTATAAGTGGCTCTGATTTTGTTGAAATGTTTGTTGGTGTAGGCGCATCGCGCGTTAGACATTTGTTTTCACAAGCTAAACGAAATCAGCCTTGTATAGTATTTATAGACGAAATAGATGCAGTAGGCAGAAAACGTGGTGCTGGACTCGGTGGAGGAAATGATGAGCGCGAACAAACACTAAACCAGCTCCTTGTACAAATGGATGGCTTTGATGAAAATGACGGCGTCGTTATTATGGCAGCAACAAACCGTAGTGACGTCCTAGATCCTGCTCTCTTAAGACCTGGTAGATTTGACCGGCACATCTATGTTAATATGCCGGATGTCAAAGGCAGGGAGGGTATATTTAAAGTTCATACCCGAAATAAACCTATCGCCCCAGATATTGATTTTCAACAACTTGCACGAATAACTACGGGTTTTTCAGGCGCTGACATCGAAAACTTATTAAATGAAGCTGCAATCTTAGCTGCCCGTGATGACAGAACTGTTATTTTAATGTGCGATATTAAAGAAGGCATAAACAAAGTATTACTAGGTCCACAAAAACGTTCAAGAGTAGTAACTGAGAAAGATAAGCGAACTACAGCCTATCATGAAGCCGGGCATGCAATTGTTGGTTATAAACTCAAGTATTGTGACGATATCCAGGAAGTGTCAATAGTCCCTCGTGGACCAGCTGCAGGATATACATTATCAAAATCTAAAAGTGATGATCAACATCAGACTAAAAACAAATTTAACGATGAAATTGCAATGGTTTTAGGCGGACGTGCTGCAGAAGAAATTGTTATTTTAGATGTTTCATCTGGCGCTGCTCAAGACTTGAAAGTCTCAACTAATATAGCAAGGCGAATGGTTACAGATTATGGAATGAGCGACTCGCTTCCTAACATTTTCTTCGGTGGCGAACAGGAAGTATTCATAGGCCGTGATTATCAAACACAGTCAGTGCATAGCGAATCAATTGCAACTATAATTGATACTGAAATTAAGAAGATTATTGATATAAATTATAATAGAGCACTAACAATATTAAAAGAGAATATTAATGCTCTCCATAACACAGTTAAACTCTTGTTCGAACAAGAAACCATTTACGGTGACGAATTAGCATTGATCTTAGACGGAAAAACCTGCGACGAGGTCACTAAATATATAAATGACAAGAAAATTGAACAAGATCGTATAGCTGAAGAGCGCAGAATTGCATTAGAACAAGCGTATCAAGCAAGAGCACAGGCTGCAAAAGAAGCTATGAAGAAACTAGAAAATGCATCCCGTGATCTAAATATCTCACAACCTAAGTTTTATACGATGAATAGCGTAATAGTTCCTGAGTCCAGAAAAAATCCAGGGGACTCAGATGCGAATAAGTCTATAAATGACAATCCTCTATCTAAAACTGATGAGAGTTCAAATTCAACCACAAATAATACTATGAATATAACACATTCATCTGAATTTGAGACTCGCGATAGCAATCTGTATAGACCTGTAGGATATAAGCCTACAACGCCTAATTCAAATCAAGAAAGCAAGGAAACTGATACACAGATTGAAAATGATACTGATGATAAAACAGATTAGTTATGTGGGATTTTCTAAACAAGCTTTTAAATAATATTTTCGTGTTTTTTTAAAATTACTATGACGCTAGTTGAGTAATTACTAGCGTCATGGTTTTTTTTCGAGGTTAATATGAACCAATTCACATTAATTGTAAAAGGTGAGGCCTCCTTATCAGTGCGCCCCGACTTAATTTTAATAAGACTTCAACTATCAGCAGTCAATACTGATTATTCTAAAACAATAGATAAATCTAATAACGACTTAGATAGTTTAAGAAATGCTCTCAAAAAAGTAGGATTCACTCCTGATACTTTAAAAACCACTAATTTCAAAGTGACTACAGAATATGAGCGTGTAAATGTAAATAATCAATGGATAGAAAAATTCGTGGGATTTAACTGCACACATGACCTCTTGTTAGAGTTTGATTACGACATTACTATTCTTAATAGATTAATAAATGCTATTCAAAATTCTGATACTTCACCAAAATATGATATTAAATTTTCAGTAAAAGATTCCTCTAAAGTTAAGGAACAATTAATACAAATAGCGGTAAATGATGCTAAAACTAAAGCTAAACAAATCGAATCGGCTACAAATATTTCTCTAGCCCATATCATTAAGATCAATTACACAGGGCAGGATTTGAATTTTGTATCGCAAACAAGTTATGATAACTCGCAAAGACATGGTGTTAGGCTAATGGCTAAAAGTATTGATATTGTGCCTCTAGATATAATCTGCCATGATCATATTATAATTGAGTGGGAATATTATGTTAATTAACGGTTTTTAAAACAAGTGATATATGAGTGATACTTTTTAGAACTTTGCCCTACTAAGGGCTTTTTTCTTTTATGATGTTGCTATTTTTGTTTATGTATAGTATAATTATACTTAAGATAAAACCATCTAAATTTAATTAAATATCATTTAATTATAATTTTTAATTACACGGGGTAAATATGAATCCATATAATAATAATTCTGATAATAGAGATAATGACAACAGATGGTCTGACCCAAATGGGAATATAAATAATAACGCACAAAATAATTTTAACAACGATCGTAATGGTGACGGTAGACCTCCACGTGACAATAATATTGACTATAATAATTACTATGTAAACAGGGATTATTATAATAATCCTTATAATAATAGCAATAATAATAATAATAATAATCAACCTGGGAATTACGATAACAGAAAAAATTATGATAACAACCGAATCCCGGACAGACGTAGAGATGAATACAATGATCCACATAGCTACAATTATCGCGATCCGCTTAAGAGTGATTATGACAAAGATCGTAACTACGGTAATGGATATGATGATCGACTAGATAATTTTAGAAGAGATCCTAGAAATTACCATCCGCATGATAATAACGCTAATAATTATGATCAATATAACTACCGTAATTCGCAAAATCACCGTGATGAAGGTTCATATTATATTAATTCAGGGAAACCACCTAAAAAAAAGAAGAAAGTATTACGCGCAATTATTTTATCACTTATATTATGGGCTTCATCATACATTCTATTAGCCATTTTATATTCCTCTACTTTAAGTGGCTGCATAAATTATTTTATCTTTAAAGAAAATGTTCCTTACAATGATAAAATTGATTCAGTTGAAATTGATTCTTCTTCTATACTCCCAGAATATTATGATGACTACATAGCACCAGCTGGCATGCAATTTATTGTAAATTACTCTGATGGCAATACTGAGATTCTTGATCTAACTTCTGATATGCTAGTCGATTATGACAGCACCGCAAGAGGATATGTTAGAATTAGTTTCAAGTATGAAGGTCGAAGTTCTAGCTTTATAATTAAAATTTTAGATAAATCTTTAGTTGATGTTTCGATATTTCAAGAATCTGTAGAAGAATATTACTATGCAACAGATGATTTTCCTGACTCTATATTATTGCTTTTAGCTTTTTCTGATGGTTCATATTCGACTCTGCCTGTCAATGACAAAATGATTGATGAATATAGTCCTTCAAAACATGGTACTCAATCACTCAAAATTACTTATTATGGCTTTGAAACAGAGCTCGAAATATTACTTGTGGCTAAAGCTACACAATTAAGTATTTTACATGGCACTTTTAAAACTGAATATTTACTTAATGAGGAATTTGAGGGAGGTAAAATTCAGGCAAAATACACTGATGGGACAGCTGCTTCAGTCAATGTGACAGTTGACATGCTAGATTGGTTTGACTCATCCATCCCAGGAATTTATCAGTTATATATTTATCATAAAGGTGCAACGGCTAGTATTAAAGTTGTTGTAAATGGCGGTCCAGCTTTGTATAATAACGAATTTTTAGTTAATTTTAATTTTGACAGCCTCTATTACGAAATAATAGGTTATGAAGGTTCATCAACTGTAGTAAATTTCCCACACCAAATTAATGGTCTTCCTATTGGATATATTAGACCAGATATCTTAACAGATGTAATATTACAAATCAAAGAACTATCAATTCCGTTTATTGGTAAGTACGTTAACTTACCATCCACATTCGATTATTTGTATGACGAAAACAACGTCACGATAGCAGAATACTTATCAAATGAAACAGTAATCCCTCAAATCACTTTGAATTTCTTGCCTAATTATCTGAGCAGTATTCCAGAATCAACCTTCAAAAACGACAAATTAGTTAAGAATGTAATTATACCATATGGAATTGTATCAATTGAAAAACAGGCATTTTCTGGCTCATTTATTCGTTCAGTGTCCCTGCCACAATCACTTGATGAAATTGCTGATTATGCGTTTGAAAAAACATATTATTTGAAATTTATTTCAATTCCTAGGAGTGTCTCTTATGTAGGTCTAGCTGTATTTTCAGGATCGAATCTAAAATACATTATTATTAACTCAACGAGTCGATTATATAATTTTTATAGGTTTAGTGCTAATTGTGTAGATTTAAAAATAATTCTCCCAGATTATGTACATAGTATGTATTCAAAAAATAATCTTTCTTATGCCTTTATTTCACATGATGTCATTAAATTATCTGATCTTAATACTATAGACGGCGATTACCTGATTGAAACAACCACTAATACATTGTTGTATTACTTTGGGGATGCTACTGAAATTGTTATTCCCACAAGCATTAACGGCATTGGACCCTATGCGTTTGCTTTTATGCCCGAAATTGTGTACGTACAACTCCACTCCCACGTTTACACAATTAATGATTATGCATTTTATGGTGATATTAATATAACAAATGTTTATCTGCCAGAATTTGTTATGAGAATAGGCAATTATGCATTTGATGGCACAAGCATTTCCACTATCTATATACCAAAATCAATCACAAATTTAGGTATTAATTTTTTCAACGGAGACATTATTATTTTGGGTTCTGTATGCTCTGATTTTATTTTTGCATATAAATTGGATGCCATTTATGTCCTGTATAATCAAATAGTTGATTATACCACTTTGTACCCTGAATTCGCAGATTTGTTTAAAATATACTATCCTGAGCTTATTGACAATGAGTCTAATCCTGAAGCTGGCATGCTCATAACGTATGATGAATTGATTCTATTTTATGGAACACAGACTGAAGTTGTCATTCCTGACAATGTCACCACAGTGTCGAACTACGCATTTAAGGACTGTTATTACCTAGAGTCAATTGTATTGTCCCAAAAAACCTCAGTCATTGGCGGGTCCGCATTTGAAAATTGTATAGCATTGTCAACAATTTCATTATCAGATCTCGCGCAATTAACAGAAATAAAAGCAAATTCATTCAAAAATTGTAACAACCTGGAGTTAATCGACTTAAGAGGCACTGCAATTAACAAAATCGCGGCAAATGCTTTCTTTGGTTGTTCTTCTTCACTTGTCATATATTTAGATAACAATGAATATTCTAATTTTGAAAACGATTGGAATTTAATAGGTTACGACTCTTCAGGCGAACCAATTTATGCCAATGTGTTCTATGAGGAATAGTTTCACTTCATTGCAATTAAATTGTAATTGAATTTTTCGTTTGCTTCTATTATATTTTTTGACAAATTTTTAAATGCAAATTACATTCATGGTCACTTTGATTTGTATTTTCTTGACTTATCTTATAACATAAAATATACTTAGTAATACAGCATTAAATCCATGCAAAATTAGGGGTTTCATTAAATGATGTACTTAAAAACATATAAAAAAGTATTTTTCTTCTTCTTTTTAATACTCACTACCCTACTATTTTTTACTTTAACTAGTTGTATTGACGATGATAATAAACCTGTGCCTAGTGAAAAAGTAGAAAATATTGATGGTGTAACATCGATTAGCCTCGACACCACTAATCTCCCTGATGTTTTTGAGGTCGGCGATCTGTTTCCAGATGACTTATATTTAACCGTATATTACGAAAATAATACCTCTGAGTCAATTAAATTGACACAAGATATGGTAATGGGCTTTGATACCTCATCTATTTCTACTAAATTCATCCAGGTACAGTACAAGGGCAAATTTGCATATGCTAAAATCCAAGTGGGTACACCCATCGATAATATTTTTATTACTCCTTCATCAATTACACTAGATTCTCCACAATACGATGATGATGAATTTGACTTTAGTTCTTACGAGATTTTTGCTACCGTATATTACTCAAATGGAAATTTTGAATATATTAGCGTAACAGAAAATATGTTAGAAAATTTTAATAAGGACGTCCTTGGATCTCATTACGTAACTTTTACTTATAAAGGAGCTGTCACTGGATTTCAGCTGTTTGTAAACGGAACTGCTATCATTGATGACTTCGAAGTATATTGTACTAGTAATTATAACTCATCAGAATACACAATTAAAAAATACGTAGGGAATTCCGAGGATGTTGTTCTTCCAGACAATATAAATGGTTCTTATAACGTTCAATACTATTACCATATTTTTGATGAGCAGATTTTAAAAATCAAAAATTTAACTATTCCTACAACAATTTCAACTTTTACTACTACAATATATGATGTGGAAAAGCTTGCCCAAAACCCTGACTATAACGGACCATTTCTTAATTTAATAATCAATGGTGATAATAGCTATGCCTGCAATACTAATTTTAATAACGATATCATTATTAAATCGCTATATGGTAGTTTTAATGATGGGCTTCATTTAACTATAAATATCATGGAAACATTAATAACCTCAATCGTTTTTGAGGGAGAATATCTCATACAGGAAGGTTATATTTCAAATGGTTGCTTAGAATATTTGAAATTACCCACATATATAAGTATGAATTATCCACCACAAGCTAATATTATTGATATCTCTTCGCACGAATCAATATTAGATGAATATTATTTTGCAAATGTGGATTGGATACTTGTTGACAATGCACAAATTGCTAGTTATCAAGAAGCTTTCAAAAATGAATCAACAAGAAAGAGGATAATAGACGTATCAGATTTTATAAACGTCGATGATTTATATTTGATAAACAATAAAACTGGGACGCTTTTATATTATATCGGTAAATCCACGTCAACCTTAGTAATTCCTAGCAATATAATTGAGATTGGACCAGCTGTATTTAGAGACTCTCCTATATCTAGATTTATTTTTGAAGGAGCTCTCTTGACAATTGGTGATCAAGCTTTTTATAATTGTGTTAATTTAAAATATTTGAAACTTCCTAATTCTGTGATCTCAATTGGTAATAATCCTGTTTCAAAAAATACGGTACTTGATATCTCAAGCATTTCAGCTGAAATCTCAATTTTTAATGTGGAAAATGATTCTATCATTCTTCTTAATAGTCAACAATATTCGAGCCTTCCTCCACATTGGAGTAGTACTGTTCATTCAATCGCAAATTTCTCTATTTTATATGACGAATACGTCGTTATTGGGAATGAATCATATGATAATATTTTGGTCGCTTATATAGGTAACCGCGCTGAATTAACTCTACCTAGTTCTATAGATTCAATTGAATATTACGCATTTATGAATACATCTATTACTGACTTGGTCATTCCATCCACAGTGAAATTTATTGAAACAAATACATATTTTAGTGGAAATTCTATTACATTTAAAAGTACAACGCCTCCATTGAGTAAAGAAGCTACCTATAAATTTTATGTTAAAAAAATATATGTTCCTAGTTCTGCATATGAGCTTTATTATGAAACATTAGTAGGTCATAGTCTTTTAATACATCCAGTATCAGAATGATTAACTCTTTAAAAAACATGTCAAAGGCTCTATCATACCCAAATGTCAATTTCACTATATCTCAATGTATCTAATTTAAATACTAAAATTTCATGAAGTTAGATATTTTGATTATAATACCGCTTGCTTTTGATATTCGGAGTTTCTTATATTTCTTCAATTTAAAACCTTAAGTTTTTAGAGTAAAAGCTATTACTCCTGTATTGCATGTAGTTAAACTCTCATTAATTTGATAAGTTAATTGACGTTAATAGGGGTTTTTAAAAGGGAATGAGCTCATAATTAGCTCATTCCTTGTCTATTTGTATGTCTAACTTCGAAAATCCATCTGCTTATATGTTTTTTAGTTGTAAAGACAAAATGTCTCATGGAATTTAGGCTCATTTTATATCATAAACACTATTATGTTTTATTATAGTCAAGATAATATCTTTGATTTTATTAGATTCTGCATTTTGCTTAATTTAAGGCTTGTTTAAAATAATAAAAGGCTCAACACCTAGTATCTCGATTTTAAAAATTATTTTTGAAATCCATCGCAATTGTATAAATTGTATAGACTGTATAACCAAATTTATGCGCTATATCTCTAGCCTTTTTTAAAAGAATACATTTTTATATAGAGAAATTGTTGTTACTTCTTATATGATTTTCAAAACACTTAAACCGTTTTAGGATTTGCAGTATGTGTCTCATACATAATTTCAATACTTTAATTTTAGTCAGAATTTGCTTTTTAATAACATGATAAAGTTATAATTTAAGGTAAATTGTTTTTTAAATTGTAAAATAGCTAACTGTAATTTGCATTTTTACCGAGAATTGATAATCATATAAATTCCCTATTGAATAAATGTGTGGATATAATTACAACTTAAGTTATATTTTTAAATTTTACATGCGATAAGTAGCAATTGACAGTTTTATTATATTAATTTATATGTGAATTCATTAAATACTAAAACTCATTAACAGCCAAACTGTAGTGAAAATCTATGTTGATTTTAAATTTCAAACACTCAAAATAAATTTAGTAATAAAATTCAAAGTACTAAAAATACATTTATTAACTTTCATCAGAATAGCCCCACACCACTGTGTGTTTTTCTCCATGCGTTTTTTCATCCCAGTCCGCATGATAATAACTAATGTTATTTGATTCAATAGACCTGATGTATATTTGTTCAATTTTTAAACAATTATAAAATATATGGGCGGATAATTTTTGAAGATTACTAGGCAGTATTACAGCCACAATATTTTTGCAATTCCGAAAGGCACTACTGCCCAGGGATTCTAACTTGCTATTATCAGAAAAGATAACATCAGACACGCTAGAGTTGTAAAATGCTTGATCTCCAATAGTGACTAAGCTATCTAGCCATTCAAAATTCACTAAACTTGTAGTGTTCATGAATGCATTATCACCAATTACTTCAAGATTACTTTCACCCGAAAAAGTTATACTTGCTAGTGCCAAGTTGGAATAAAAAGCATTATTACTAATCTTTTTAACGGATGATGGGATTGTAACAGATATAATTTTAATATCTCGCAGTTGTGCTGATCTATGTGAAAAAGCATATTCCCCAATTTCTACTACCCCGGTAGGAATTACTACATTCTCTCCATCTCCAAAATAATATAATAATACACTATTAGAAACAAAATAATCTGCATCAGAAATTGATACATCGTATATTTTATCACTATATATGCTCCATTTATTTTTATAGGTTGTCAAAGCGTTAGCCGGTACTAAAATAATATCCACGTCATCAATCTTAAAATTGTCCGTTGGTTGTGTTGATTCCATTATTATCATGCCACCATATGTCACATTCTCACCTATTTTTGTGACAGATTCAGGTATAATTAGTTTGCTTAATAAAAATGATTGCAATGACTCATCGCCTAATTCCTTAAGTGTTGATGGCAGGATTATAGATTCAATAATTGTAAAATAAAATGCTCTATCACCTATTTTTGTTAATCCTTCTGGTAAAGTAACTTTTTGCAGTTTAATATTGTACAGAAAAGCCATACTACTAATGATTGTCACATCGTTTGGCACTTTAGCCTCAGGACTAATTCCAAAATATGCTAGCAATATTTTCTCATTATCTTTACTTAGGATTATATACGAATCATTTATTATTTCTATTGAATCATCTTCATGTAGCAATGAGAGATATGGCTGCCATGCTTGTGATTCAAAATATGAATTGTATATAGCGCTAGGGACTATAAGGCCATAAACACCTGATGTTAAACTTGCAACATTTTCAATTAATGGTGACTCTGGTAGTTTTATATAAATGTGTATGTTATTAAAAGCATCAGTGCCAATAGTTTTTATTGAATCTGGAATTTCCAAATACTTTAATTGTGTTGCGTCTTTGAATGCACGATCACCAATCGTAATGAGTGAACTTGGTAAGTTTATGCTTCTAAGCGTTGACTCTCTAAATGCGTTGTTTCCTATTCGTGTTATCCCATTAGGTAGTGTAACTACATTTATGAGAATTTGACCATAAAAATCATCATCTCCGATTTCAGTTATATAGTCAGAATATATCGTAACATTTAAATTTCCAAATAATGAATAATCAAAGTTCCCATTGAATTCATTATTTACTCTATTACGATCATATAAATAATCAAAGTTGTTGACGTCATCCCCTGGAGCGGATCCAATGAATGGAATGATTAAATTTCTCATATTGAGTATATTGTCATCTAATATACCAGGAGCAATATATCCAATCTTACAATTGTTAATTGATTTTGGGAATATAACATCTTTTGCGTGACCAATATATTCTAATACCCTGTATAAGTTTGTATCAAAATCAAATTCGATTTTAAAATCATTCAATGTAAAAATCCCTTCAACTTTATAATCAATATAAAATTGAGTGTTTCTATACATAACTATAAATTCCATATTCCCCGAAATATCAGTGTTAAAATTCTGGAGCATTGATGCAGTGAGCGGTATGTATGTAGTAGTTAAATCATCATGGTGTATTATTAATTTGGTGCTAGCAAAATCAAATGTTTCACCTACACTGTAATCTACATCAATACTATTTGTATCCAAAGAGATAGACTTAATTGGCTTATATATGTTTACAACATGCTCAATTTCTTTCCCATCATATGTGATTTTTATTGTTCTAACGCCTGTGGATTCAGTATTAAATCCTGTTGCCATGTCAGCTGATACATTAATTACACCAGTAGAATTATCAGTATATATTACTCTGAGCTTTACTTTCTCTGGGAATTCGTCGCCTACAAAGTATTCGTTATATATACTAGATTCATCTAATTTCATCGACAATATGACTTTTCTTATGGTAATTATTATGTCAGTATTTTTACCCTCATATGTTATATAAATACGATTAATTCCGTCTTTTGTGGTATCAAAGCCTGTAACCATGCTGCTTGTTACACTAATTGATTTAACTGTACCATCTAGGTAAGTAGCATTGATTTTTATATCATCTGGAAATGGATCACCTACATGAAATGTTTTTTTGAGTATGTCCATGTTTATAGCAATTGACTCAACTGGATTAATTATATCAATCTCATACTTCACGGATTTTAGCTCATATGTAATAGTTATTTCAATTTTACGTTCCGTTGTTGTGTCAAAACCTGTAACCATACTTTCATTTACATCGACGGTTTTTTGGGTTCCGTCAGAATATATCACATTAATTTTAACACCACTAGGAAATGGTTCGCCTAGATTATATTTGTTTTCAATACTAGCCTCATCTAAAGAAATATCACTGATAATAGCAACACTTGAATTGTCGTCTCTTAAGTCGAACACATCTAATGCGAATAAAATAATCAATGTTGTTATGGCTAGAATAATTGTGATAACAACAATATAGATTAATAACTTCTTCTTTGGCGACATCTCATTTTCACGCCCAATCGCTGATTTTTCCAATTATCTAACCTCCATGATTAAATATAAAGATGCTATGATAATTATATTGTAATACAATTCTATTGTCAATACAAATGGGTTTTAAATGAGTCTTAAATGAATTGTGTTAATCCTATCATCTT
>JAIRMA010000111.1 GCA_031259085.1 Christensenellaceae bacterium | reverse complement strand
CACACAAATCAATTATTCTCTTTGATATTTATAAATTAGTTCCTGTCTGTGTTGCCGTGTTTACTTCTTGTAATATTTCATTACTTATAGCAATCCCTCCAAAAACTACTATTTGTGCTATAAAAAATGCTAGTACCGCACCAAAAAAAGAGGTCATTATTTTATGTTGTCCTTTTTGTGAATTTGGTTTTGCTATTGCTTTCACAAATGCAACTATAGTAAAAAATTCAAGGAGCACAATTAAAATTAGCATTAGATAAATCCAGGCATTTGAGACGCTTTCAATCTCTAAAAAGAAGTCATCTGTTTCTCAACAAAATTATCAATTATTACTTTATGCATATGTTAACTTTCGATTTCATGAGAGTCAGTAGTTACGTTATTTACATCTGCATAATGATCAGGAAATACTTCTTATAGCGTATAGAACGTTTGATTAATAAATCCATACTCCAGTTTAGAAGATGTTCTAATGTTTCCATATTAATAACACACTCTATCGATTTCATCCCATTCAGGATCTCTAGCTAATTCCTCGTGCCACTCTTTTGCAAGTCTTGGTATATCTTCGAGTGTTATTTTATTGGTGTTCTCTATTGTATCATTATCATCTTCATCAATAATGCTATCTTTAAAATCATCCATTTCTAAGAGTTTCCATATTTTTTATAACTTGTTTATACCATTTATAATTAATATCAAAAACAAACCTTAATTTAATTATAAATATCGTCATAATCATATGTTGGTTTTTAAAATATTTATCAGCATTTTGCTTTGCGTTTTGGTATATTATCATGCATATTTACTACGTTGCTACGATTATCTAATTCCATTATTTTATATGTTTTATTGAAATTATATACAAAACATATGCACCGTTCGATGCGTTTGGTTGAACTGTAGGAAAATCCATTTATCGGATGCGATGGGCTATTTGAGCTATACTTAACTTAAAGCCTATAGTCATATTCGCTGTTTATGCTTATCTTAAGTCCTTCATTTTACTTCTAATAGTCAAGTTCGTCGACTGAACTTAATAATTCTACTACAATCCGTTCGGCCTTTCGTCTATTAACTATGATATTTCCGTTTGAATTAACAACCTGATGTAGTAAATCTTTGCAATTTGCTTGTAATAACCCACAAGCTGTTTGTAAAACAAACAAACTATCTGGGCCACCATTCTGAATTTCCGCCTTGCTAAAAAAAACAACGGACTTTAATTTCTTAATACTATCTAATGGCACTGACTTTATCATCCGACATAGCAACCTTGCAACCTGTGAAGATATATTAGCCGCATCAATCCCTTTAGTTTTTACTTCATTCATCCAGTTTTTAATGGTTTGTTGTTCTTCGTAATTGCTTCGTCGATAGCCTAAGGACAAATCCCATAACGCGCTATCATTAAATTCATTGTTAACAGCTCGTAGCTCGTTTACCACTTCCATGCCAACATCACCAAATAATTTTTTATCCATTACTATATCTCTTCTATATTAAAATTATAATGTGTTGTTATCTTGTTGAAAATTTATCATTAAAGATCCTTTTCTTAATAGAGACTCATTGCTTTTCTCTTATTAAACATATTATTATAAAAACATAACAAAAGTCTACTACAAACTTAAAATTCATATAATATTTTTTTAAAATGTTATTATAGAAAAACATCGCCATAAGTGCTTTAATATTCCCTGATTACTTTCACTGCACTTAATTAGGAATCCTTTGTTAAAATAATTGCATATCTCGCTACTGTTGGTTTTTAATATATTTAGCTATCAGAATTTATTTGGTTTTAAATAAGTAAAATTTAAGTAGCAATTTTAAATATAATCACTATTGACTAATTGTTTAGACTGGATTTGGATATGACAAAATTACTTAATTAAAATATTATGATCCTAATTTTTTGACTGGTCGCACGAAGAGCAAACACAAATCATACATAGTGTACTTCTAGAATGTTATAAAATGTGCGCTACTAAGTTAGGTTAAACTTGATACACTTTTTTTTATTGTCACGGCGTTTGTGGCGGATATTTAAAGGATATAAATATAACACACATCTTAAACAATCCTATGCACATAAATAAATTACATAATACCAACGCGTAGCAAAATATCTTTTGTGCTTTCTTTATAGTGTATTATTTTATTGCACTCATTTTGATTGGATTTATATGCTTTTATAAAACTTATCAGTTTTGAATTAATCCTTATAAAATTATAAATATCCATTTTCTCTTGTGTTTTCTAAACAATTTAATCACTTGAGTAAAATGTTAGAATAGTGGGTTAAGATAACCCACTATTTTTTAACTTATATATCAAATTAGTAAAAATGATTTATTAAATGAAATTAGCTCAATGTTTAAGTGCATCATTCTTGATGTGATTGTTTAAATAACCCTCATAAATACTACATAACCATTATACTTTGTTTAAATCTCGCGACCATGTGTCAAGAAATTAAGAAACTGACTCTAAATTAATTGTTCATTAAAAATTTCCACATAATTTAATACTGGTGTGTTTTAATATATTTTATATATGTGATCAAAAGTGTTTTACTTATACTATAATATAATGAATTTTGCTAGTGCGGATTGATAATCATAAAATTATAGTCATATGTTTAAATACTGTTCAAATTTAAATAAATTTGACGTATTTAATGAAAAAATCAATCAAAACATATTTATAGTATTCTACATTATGAATATATTGTATTTATAGTATTTATATTATCTTGTATTACAACACATTAAATATAACTTATTAGTTTTATATCATCTAAAATGACTATCGATTGTATACACATTATTTTGTGATACAATATTTATATGTCCTTTAAAATTAACTGAGAATATTGTGCATTGGTTATTTGAAATAAATTAAATACCGCGCTATTAAATTATTGTCTTATATTACTACTCAATATTATATAAAATTGGTTAGAAGTCGCATTTTATTGAATATACTTTTCTTGATGATATTATGCTATTGTTAAATGATTTACTAAACATGGAAAATGAATATATATAACAATCATGACATGGTTGTTATCTCTTGTAAAATCATTTAAATTAAACGAATAGCATTTTATTTTATAACGAATTAAAAATCTAGTTTTGGCAAATCCTTTACGATTTTCATTGTTTTAACACTAACTGATATTACTGATAGTAAAAGATTTAGAATATATTTATCATCGCCTGTATATTCTCTCAATTCATTTGGATCATTCACAATTCCACTGTTT
>JAIRMA010000079.1 GCA_031259085.1 Christensenellaceae bacterium | reverse complement strand
TTTTGAGGAATTAATTTAATATTCATTTCTTTTTTTTGATTATCAATTAAACAAATCTTATAATAATATGACGTGCCTAATATTAATTTGATTTGTGGTGCAGATACTATAGCTTCTATTGAAAAATATGGATATAATGGTAGAATTTCTCATACTGCAGTCGACGTCAGCGGCACTATACCTTATGGATGTATTGCCACTACCTGGAATAGACTGCTTAACATATATTTACTGAGTCGGCGAGCTAGTTTTAAATACTCAAAATTCTGCGACAATTTATTCCAAAGTTAAGTCTCAAATATTGATTCTTTATATAAAAAGTGCTATAGTTTTTATAATTAATTAAAAAACTATTTTCGTTTTCTTGATTATCTATTATTATGAGTGTTATAATTAGTTTGTAAAATTAAATGCTATTTTTAATTTTACAGAATATATCAAAATCGGAGGTTCCAAGTGAACAAAAAGACCGTCAAAGATGTTGATGTCAACGATAAGAAATGTTTAGTCCGCGTTGATTTTAATGTACCTATTGCTGATGGCAAAATAACAGATATAACCAGAATAGATCGTGCTGCACATTCAACTATCGAATATCTTCAAAAAAATGGAGCTAAAATAGTTCTTTGTTCTCACTTAGGCAGGCCAAAAGGTGCTGTTAATCAAAAATATTCACTTCGCATTGTCGCAGAGAAACTAAGGACAGACTATTTCGATGATGTTAATTTCTCCGCTGATGTGATCGGACCTGAGGCCAAAAATAAAGTTAAAAATTTAAAACCAGGGCAAATACTACTTCTAGAAAACCTTCGCTTCCACGCTGAAGAAGAACGCAACGATAAAGAGTTTTGTAGGGAATTAGCTGAATATTGTGATATTTATGTAAACGATGCATTTGGAACTGCTCATAGAGAGCACGCTTCTACTGCTGGAATTGTAAATTATGGATTTGCACCTGTTGCAGTAGCGGGATTACTAATGGAAGAAGAGATCGATTGCTTAAGCAAAGGCCTTTATAATCCGAAAAGACCGTTCGTTGCAATTTTGGGCGGTGCAAAGGTAAGTGATAAAATTGGTGTAATAAACAGTCTGTTAGAAAAAGTTGATACTCTAATTATCGGTGGTGGAATGGCATATACTTTTAATGCAGCTAAAGGCCTTAAGGTCGGGAATTCGCTGTGTGAAAAAGATAAAATTCCACTAGCACTAGAATTAATGGAGAAAGCTAAAAAGCTTGGTAAAAAATTGCTATTGCCTATTGATAATGTCATAGCTGATGCATTCTCTAATGATGCTAACTCAAAAATTGTTCAAGGCGATATTCCAGATGGATGGCAGGGACTAGATGTAGGTCCAAAGAGCTTAGACATATTTGAAGAAGAAATACTTAAAGCTGGAACTGTTATTTGGAACGGACCTCTTGGTGTCTTTGAATTCAGTAATTTTAATTTCGGAACTCGCTACATTGCATCTCTATTAGCCAAAACCGAAGCATATACAATTGTAGGAGGTGGAGATAGTGTGGCAGCTGTTACACAATTTGGCTACTCATCAAAAGTTGATCACATTTCAACTGGAGGTGGTGCCACATTAGAATTCTTAGAAGGATTGCCACTACCTGGCGTCATCTGTTTAAATGATAAATAAAAACACTACAGGTCGATAGTTATTAGCTATCGACCTATTTAAAAATAAATCATGGAGATAATATAAAAATGAGAAAACCTATTATTGCAGGTAACTGGAAAATGAATAAAACGCCGGAAGAGGCGAAAAATCTAGTGACAGAGCTTGGCCCATTAGTAAAAGATGCTAAATGCGAAGTGGTCGTGTGTGTCCCGTTTGTAGATCTTGTTGAGACAAAGAAGGCACTAAGAGGCACTAAAATTAAACTTGGAGCACAAAATGTGCATTGGGCTGAATATGGTGCATTCACTGGAGAGATTAGTGCTACAATGCTAAAAGAGCTTAAGGTCGATTATGTGATAATAGGCCACAGCGAAAGACGACAGTATTTTGGTGAAACAGATCAAACTGTCAATGCAAAAATTAAAGCTGCGCTTTCAAAGGATCTTAAGGTAATCGTATGCGTAGGAGAAACACTCGAGCAATATGAGGCGGAGGAAACAATCACTGTTGTTTCAAAACAAACTATAGAGGCCTTTAAGGATATATCAAAAGATGAATTAAAGAAAATAGTAATAGCTTATGAACCCATTTGGGCAATCGGCACAGGCAAAACTGCATCACCAACTGACGCGGAAGAGACTATCTCAGTTATTCGTAAAACCATCAAGAGACTTTACAATACGGCAGCGTCTGAGGCGATAAGAATTCAATACGGCGGTAGCATGAATCCGAAAAATGCTAGTGAGTTAATGGCTATGCCATCTATAGACGGCGGTTTGATTGGCGGAGCTTCATTGAACGCACAAGACTTTGCTAAGGTAGTGAATTACTAGGTAGTCGCTAGTATTGTTTTGGAGTCTATTATTTTATGATTAATGCTTTGATTATTTTAGATGGTTTTGGAATATCTAATGAATCTAGGGGAAATGCGGTACTTGCAAGTGGTACACCATATTTTAAATCACTCTGCGACAAGTATCCTCATACACAGATTGGGGCTAGTGGCTTAGACGTTGGGCTCCCAGATGGACAAATGGGAAATAGTGAGGTCGGGCATATAAATATGGGCGCTGGTAGAGTTGTCTATCAAGAGCTCACTCGCATCTCTAAAGAAATTAAAGATGGTGATTTCTTTAAAAATCACACGCTTCAAGCCGCTATTGAAAATGCTAAAATTCCTGGAAGGTCTTTACACACTTATGGCTTGTTGTCTGATGGAGGTGTCCATAGCCATATAGAACATTTATTTGCTCTTGTTAAAATGGCTAAGGATTCTGGCCTTGATAATATGTATATTCATTGTTTCATGGATGGGCGCGATGTTAGCCCTACAAGTGGTGTTGATTACATTTTAAGATTACAAAAATATTTAGATGAGCTAAATTTTGGAACAATCGCATCGGTCATGGGCAGATATTATGCAATGGACAGAGACAATAGATGGGATCGAGTTGAAAAGGCTTATAATGCTTTGGTTGATGGAGATGGGATTCATGTATTGGACGCTGAACTTGCAGTTCGTCAAAGCTATGCAGATGGGGTTACCGATGAATTCATAGTACCAACTGTCGTCTGTGCTAATGGAAAACCAGTCAGACGAATATCAAAAAGCGACAGTATAGTCTTTTTTAATTTTAGACCAGATCGAGCTCGAGAAATAACGCGTGCATTTATTCAAGAAAAGTTTGAGTACTTCCCAAGGAAAAAAGGGGCACTAACTCCTTTCTATGTTGGATTTACTAAGTATGATGAGTCTTTTAAAGGCATCTTAACTGCATTCAATGCACAAAGTTTAACCAATAACTTAGGACAGGTTTTATCAAAACGTAATCTTAAGCAACTCCGAATTGCAGAGACTGAAAAGTATGCACATGTAACCTTCTTTTTCAATTCTGGGATTGAACAGCCTGAACCTGGAGAAGATAGAATATTAATTCCATCCCCAAAAGTAGCAACCTATGATCTACAACCTGAAATGAGTGCTTATATCGTGGCAGAAACAGCTGCTAAGCTCATTAGATCGGAAAAGTATGATGTGATGATATTAAATTTTGCTAATTGTGATATGGTAGGACATACTGGCATCATGGACGCTGCTATTAAGGCTGTAGATACAGTAGACATATGCCTCAAGACAGTTATTGATGCTATTCTTGAAACTAACGGACATGCAATTATTACAGCCGATCACGGAAACGCCGAAAAGATGATAGATACAGATGGATCCCCATTTACCGCACATACTACAAACCCAGTACCATTGGTTATAGTTAACGCAGGGCCTTTAAAGTTAAGATCCCAAGGCAAACTCTGTGATATTGCGCCCACTCTTCTTGATATGATGAACATCAGCGCTCCTAATGAAATGACAGGAAAGTCGCTTATCCTATAATACAATGTTGTTCTATGTAAAATGTGGCTTATATTATAAACTAAAATGCCCTGTTTGATGAACAGTCAAACATTCCTCGTCAACAGCTGTTATAGATGCATAATCAGAGCAAACACATATCTTGTTGAATGGCTCAATTGCGTGATTTGACCATTGTCTAAGGGTTTTTTAACTAACATCAGTTAGGAACACAAAATAGGGCTATTCTGTTTATAACAGCTATCTTTTTGTAATTCTAAGAGATATCAAGGCCTTTCCAGTCCCACACGCCATGATCATCTTCCCTCGATCAATGTCTACATAATAGGAAGGAGCTCTGTCAACTGCTTCCTGTTGATAGTTATATAAGTCATGAACTTTAGGTTTACAGCTACTACCCAGTTTGCCTTCAAATAGGTTGATCCCAATTAACTCCAAAATTGTCGGAAATTCTGCTGTTAATAATAAAAAAAGAGTCATCTTGAATTTTTATGATGTTCATCGCATTAGCTGAAAATTTTACCGCAGTTGAAATCAAAAATCGCTTTTCAAAATGCTTAATGCCCGTAGAATCTGTTAATGGTTGTGCTGCAATAGTGAAAAAATTAGCGATGTAATTAAATCTCATCATTGAGTTTGGACCGTAACATTTGCATTGAATAGCTAAAATATTGACCATTTATAGTTTTAACTACAATGTCTATCCCTAAATCTTTACCTCATGTAATTTGATTTTTATATTCGAAATCGTTCCACAAAGATACGGAACTAATCTCATTAGAGAACAAAGGATCTGCCAGTAGATAATTCATCATGAGAAATTCAAATCTCTTACCCATATATGATTCTTGTGTAATTGATTTAAATTTTTCTATATTTTCAGTAAAGCTCATGTTTTACTTGATAATAAAATTTATAATTAGAAATTTATTGCTTTTTTATTATATCATAATATTAATTTTTATAAAGTGTTTTGTTTAAAACAACAGTAAAGATTGCAGAATCTTAATAATTTCAAGATTTAACGATTAATTAATAAATATATAGTTTCAAGTTTATGAAATTACTTAATACACATTTTTCTTTACGAGATTTCATAAAAAGATTAATTATATTTAATTCTACTTGATAAAAAGTGTTTTTCTTGCTTGAATATTGAATATTGTGATAGTAAAATCAACACGCTAAACCTTACAAAGTAGTTTACTATTAACATCATTCATTTATAGCTATGCTGAGCTTTTTTTAAAAACTAAATCAAAACTTTGACTGTCGTTTTCGCCATCTTCGTTGCTTGTTATCGTAACTGTCTCTACCACCGTGGTGAAATCCAAAAATGGCCCATAATCCGAAACCCATTGTTAATATTATAAAGATTATCATGAGGCCTGTTTCAGTCATAAAAGCAAATCCTTACTTTGAATTACCTTTATTATATCACATTCTGATATAAAAAACAATATATTAGAATCCAATCTGTTTTAAGCAAATATCCAGATCTGTTTAACTCAATGTACTTAAAAACTGATTCATTTTATGTATTTATATTTTCGTCAAATTTTTAGTACATAAAATTTGCAATAATCTCAAAAATATATTATCATATTTTTATGAGCACTTCAGTTAAGCGTAGCAATTTCTACAAAATTGCAACATATGGTGCCGCTGATTATATGGGTGGTAGCGCCAACCAAATTATTGGACTTTATTATTTTCTGTTTTTGACTACCGTAGCTGGGCTATCTCCACTTCTTGCAGGCATAGTCACTGGTATAGGCAGGATCTGGGACGGATTAATCGATCCTGCTATGGGCGTTTTAGTCGACAGGACACATAAAAAAATGGGTTCCGTCAGATTTTTGATGCTTTGTTCACTAATTCCAATTGTTATCTCACATTTTCTTTTTTGGAGTTCCTTTGACCTCGGAAACAATATAAACAAGTCTTTTTATTTTACTTTTGCTTATATTCTTTGGAGCACATCTTATTCACTAGCCACTGTTCCATATGATTCATTGCTTCCTAGAATTGTGCCAGAGTATGGGGCTAGAACCAACTATGCTATCTCTAGAATGATATTTTCAGGAATTGGTGGTGTTTCAGCCACGTTTTTATATGAACTCTTTATCCCTGTATCTAGTGAAAAAATGTCGCCTGCGCTTGCGTCTAACTATAGTATAATGGGATTTTCCTTTGGCCTATTTTTTGTTGCTTTTGTTCTAATTACTGCATTGACGGTTAAAGAGCCACCTGATTTGTTAAAAAGTTCCGAATCTAAGCTATCTGTTAAGTTGATCTTTAAACAATATGCTGACGTATTAAAGTGTAAAACATATAGAAAGTTTTTCACTCTAGTCTTATGCGGGGCGTTCATATCTGGTGCTATTCTCACTGCAATGATGATGTTCCTTATGCTTATTTACGGTGGTATAGAAAATTTCTTTTTGGCTTTTTCTTTGAGCTTTATTGTAGTTACATTAAAAGGCGCTTTCGAGATTGGTTTCTTTATACCGAACATGTTGATGATGAAAAAATATAATAAGCACAGGCCCTATTTAATAGACATCCCCATGTTAATTGCTGCTGGAATATTGATACTCTTTATTAATGCAACTACTCCACTTTGGGTCTTTTTAATTGCAATTAGCTTGTTAGGAGCTGGCGTCTCATGTTTAGGATTTGTTCCATCAGCGCTTTTGCCAGATTTAGCAGATGCACAAGAATTAATTAAGGGTAAGAAAAATGAAGGGGTTAACGCTGGAATCAATACTTTTGGCAAGCAAGTTGTGGGCGGACTATCAACGCTTGTCTTCGGAATAATATTGTCTGCGTTTGGTTTAGATTCTGTAGCTGATAAAATATCACCACAAGATGCAACGATTGAAGCTATATGGGCTGTTAAAGTGATGCTCGCAATTGTACCAATTGTAATGTGTGTTGTTATATTTTTTGTGAGTCGCACCTATAAATTAGACGGCAGAGCACATGCACTAATTAAGAAGCTAATCACAGAACGCCATGAGAAAGGTTTTGTTAATCCTACAGAAGATGAAAAGAGTCTTTTAACTGAAATCACAGGTGTATCTTATAACTCAATGTGGATAAGTACAGTCGAAAGCGAAAAATCAGATTCTAATCTAGAAACATCATCTTAAATGGCTCTCTGTAAAAGTAATATGGTAGATCTTTTGCACGCCGCTTGATAATTAACTCAATTTTTCTTTAAACTTTACTGCTTTCACCTCAATTAGCAATTGACATTCTGCATAATGCCTGTTAAAATTATGCAGATAAAGTTTGAGGTAAGCAGAATGAAAATTTTCAACTATTCAATTTATGAAGAAATGCTTTGGGATAAAGAAATATTAGGGCTCGTTGCAGAAATTCATGAACATAAAGGCAGGCAAGAATTTTTTTTATCTCAACAATCTATAAAATTAGACCGTTTTGTAGAAATTGCAAAAATTCAAAGTACCGAAGCTTCAAATAAAATTGAAGGTATTATTACTTCCGCCTCACGCTTAAATGATATAATGAAACAAAAAACAACGCCTCAAAATCGTGACGAAGAAGAAATCGCAGGCTATCGCGATGTGTTAAATACAATTCATTCAAGTCATGAATATATTAATATATCTCCAAACATTATTCTGCAATTGCACAGAGACTTATATAAATACTCTGCTACATCAATCGGAGGTAAATTAAAAAACACAGATAATATTATACAAGAAACTGATGCACAGGGTAATAAATTTATTCGATTTAAGCCTCTTGCGTCTTATCTTACTCCAAACGCAATGGATGCTATCTGCAACGAATATAATTCCTTAATTTCAAAAGGAAGTATCGATGAATTACTTTTGCTTCCTATTTTTATTTTGGATTTTTTATGCATCCACCCTTTCAATGATGGTAACGGTAGAATGAGCCGCTTGCTTACCCTCTTGTTGCTTTATAAAAACGCTTACACTGTCGAAAAATATATCAGTATTGAAAAAATAATTGAACAGACTAAAGACCGCTATTACGATACCCTACAAGCAAGTTCTATCGACTGGCATGATAATAAAAATGATATTATACCATTTATCCGATATATGCTTGGAATAATACTTTCCGCTTATCGCGATTTTGAACAAAGAGTATTAACCGTTTCCCAATCATCATTAACGAAAACTGAACAAATCAAACAAGCCATTGATAATAAAATCGGTAAAATCACAAAAGCTGAGCTTAAGATTTTATGTCCAGACGTCAGCGAGCCAATGATAGAAAAAACCCTCCGCGATCTTCTGAACTCCAACTATATAGAAAAAATGGGTGCTGGAAGAACTAGCGGCTATACAAAAAAATAGAATTTTTTGCAATATGTTGCACAAAAAGCCAAACTTTTTTTGCTCAGCAACCGTCGCAAGGAATTCGCAGGATATTTACCGAATTTAGGTGCATTTTTTACCTATTGATATTAACAGTTGCGAAGGAAGAAACTATTATAAAGTTAAGCGAAAAAAAGATTTTAGAAAATCAGCAAAATATATCGAAAATAAAAGGGAAGCATTTGTACCTCATTGCATACATGATTTTTAATATTACCGATGTAGCCCTATTTTTAATGCTATTATCGCTTCTGAAACGGTAGATGCTGTTTTGTTTGGAATGATTAAAGCAAACATCAAATTGCTTGTCTTGAAAATGAATGTTGCGATAACTGATCCACCCACTCTACCAACAAATGTATCTATCTAAGCCACAGGAGCATATGGGTTTTTTGCATATGTGTTTTGAATTTAGCAAGTTGTGCTACAATTTCTCAAAATCACAACTTCCAAAAGGCTCAGTTATAATGAAATTTAACCTCTATTTTCTCATATTAAATGCAGTTTTTTGAGGTATCCAAGTTTAGTGCAGGATTTTCTTAAGGAACTGCACTTACTATGATAATTAACTGTGTTCAAATATCTTGCATGTTACAATAAAATCTTGATAATCTTAATCATGTGTGATATAATAAAATAAACGATGTTTATGTTACTTTAGTTAAACGCATAAATTATTTATATGTTCAACTAATTTAATTTAATAATGTTTTAATTATTAAAGATATATCATCCATACATTTGTGCAATAGGTTTTTAAAATAATCATCAAGGAGTTTCAGTTGCCAGAAATTTATAGCATTTTACAACATTCAATACGATCAAAAAAGAATTTTCCTAAATGGGCTTTTCGCAGTGCTAAAAATTTTAAGTTGGGTAATAAAACTCTCTCAAAAGACAAGGTTTTATCATGTGCAGTGCTGCCTGGGAAATACCAAACTGGCGATCATTATGATTGCTCAGGTCTTCATTCTAGTTGTGTGCTTTCCTATGGAAAAACATCTAAAAATGCCATTAAATTAAAAAGACATGTAATCTTTCCATTGATCAAACTAGAGACTGAATCTCCCACATCTAATTTTAGTTATTCTTTTAAAGATTCTATTAACATGTATTTAGAAGATACAAAAATCGTTAATGAAAGTCCTGTTGAAATTAAAATCAAGGGGACTCTTACTATCATTAGTCAATTTATGAACGATGGGGCACGGATTATAAGAACATTTTCACCGTCTCCTAATTATCCAGCATTGATTGAAAAAATTGAAGTTGTAAATAGATCTAAAGACACAGCTATGTTTTCTGCTGATGAAAAAAAGCGATCTGATAAATTTATAAAGAGTTCTAAACTAACCGATAAATCTGTCAGCATCTGTTCTAGACTAACCGATGCAAATGGCGATTTTAGAAGTAATACAAAAGTTTCAGTCAAGAAGAAGCTAGTTCCAAATGCTTCCGCAGTATGTTATGTTGTTCATTTTGCCACAAAAAAAGATAGTGTCATTAATTTTAATGCTGAACGTGAAATGCGAGAACGCATCAAACTAACTGATCAGATGTTTAAATCTGTCGTATTGTATTCCGATGATGTTGCTGTTGATTCGTTCTTTTCACACTGTTTGTTACATGGTTGTGAGAATATCTTTAATACTAAAAACGGATTATTGCATTTTTCTGGCGCTGGGTTTAATTATAATTCAATTAGTGCTATTGAACAATGCGGTATTGTAAATCCTATATTTCCTTTAATAGACTATCAAACTGGGATAAAGCAGGCAATTAATAGTTATAAATATTTTGGTAAAAACCTAATGGATAATGATTCTTTACCTGATATAATTTATGGAAACAACTTAACACCCGCTTTATTGAACATTCAAGGTTCTCTACAGGCTTTTGCATCTGGTTTAGCTAGATTTTTATTGACCTATGGAAGCAAGGAAGTTGCTGAGGAATTTTTACCAATTCTGAGCAAAGCCGCTACAATTATAAGTCAATATATTAGTTCTCAGAATTTTGATGATCACGCAATAACAGACAAAAATACTCTTCTTGATGCATACGATGCGTTAATTCATATATATTACTTGAAAAATTCATTGGGCATTATAAATGATATTGAGACAATTCCTTCCATTAATACATTGCTCAAAGGATTTTTGGATCTAAAACAATTGCATTCTAAAGCAAATAATAATTCTGATTTTAAGTTGTTACAAAACATGTTTGTTTCAGATACTCTCATTGAGTACGATGATTTAGTGAAATATGTAAAGCATCAATTGTTTGAATCAAATAACATTTATCCTGAATTTGTGTATACTAATAAACAAACAAGCTCAGCATCAGATGCCATGGCCTTTGTTAAAACTATTTTGGATGGAATGTTTGGGTTAGATCCAATCTCATTTAGCGTTTTGAGAGTAAACCCTAAATTAAAAGGTAAATTAATTGGGCTTAAATACGCTCAAACATTATTCGAAGTTGATAATACGGATGGTCTTAAAATCAAAATCAGTGCTAAATCATATCCATCAGACGGCAAAACTGATTTTGATTTTAATCTATTAACGTGGAAATAAAAAATTTTAAGGAGATACGGCAGTGAAACCGATCACACAAGAAATTGCTGATAAGAATGTCGGCTATATTGTAGATGGGATTACAGAAGTTATTAAAACTTTTGGCCCTCGCGATCCTGGATCTGAAGGTGAGACAAAGGCAAATGAGCATTTTGCTAATGTTTTAACTAATTATTCAGATGAAGTGAAAGTTGAAAAATTCACACTTCATACAGATGCATTTATGGGATGGATATATTTTGATATATTCTTCATGTACATCGGAGTTATTGCACTATGGCTCAATATAAATGTGTTGGCCATAGCGCTAGTTGTTTTATCTATAGTTTTATTAGTTTTTCAATTAATATTTTATAAGCATGTCACAGCTCCATTTTTCGCAAAGAAAACGTCCACAAATGTGCTGGCATCAAAAAAACCAACAGGTAAAATCACTAAACGAATTATTTTCTGTGGACATACTGATGCAGCCTACGAGTGGGGTTGGTTATATAGAGGTGGTTTTAAGCTATTTTTAGCAACTTTTTTAGGCGCCTTTACAGCAATGGCTTTAGTTGTAGCCCTAGGTATCACTGGGATTATTAAGAATGGTTTTGAAATAAAATTACTGTCTATGGATGTTATAGGGCAATCCTATTTCATTGCACTCATTATTTTATCAGCAGTAATTGTCCTGCTCATATCATTAATGTTCAATTTCTCAAATAAAAGCACAGTTGTGGATGGTGCTAATGACAACTTAACTGCATGTCTTACATCAATTGCGGTACTAAAGACAATGAAAGATGAGGGTATTGAATTTGAAGACACAGAAGTCTGTGCCCTCATGGCTGGTTCTGAGGAAGCTGGATTAAGAGGGGCTATGGCCTTTTCTAAGGCTCACAAAGATGAGCTTATTAATGACGAAAAGAATGGGATTGAAACCATATTTATTGTTCTTGAAACATTAAGAGAGACGCATTGTCTTTCAATATATAATAAAGATATGAATGGTGTCGTGCCTACTGATCCTAAAGTATGCCGTCTCATAAAAAATGCTGCCAAAGAAGCTATAGATCGTGATATTCCATATGCTACTGTTTCTCTTGGCTCTACAGACGCCGCAGCATTTTCAAGAGCTGGACTGAAATCAGCATGTTTTGCTGGATTGGATCACAAACTCCAAAGATACTACCATACACGTATGGATACTCATACAAATCTTAGTAAAGAGTGTTTAGACCAAGCATATAAGGTATGCATGAAAACCTTAGAAATATATGCCGAAAAAGGTCTTCCTGAAGCTTGATTTTTTCATAATTATTTGTTATTTCATTTTGGGGAGCAGTCATAGACTGCTCCTTTTTTTCTACCGTGGGTAAATTGGTAATGTAAATACCCCTGAACATATTTCTTCTGTATATTCCTGACAATTTGGTAATGCTGGATAACCATAGCTTTGAACTAACAACTCCACCTCTGCTAATATTTTAGTTATAATAGTAGCACAATATGTAGTTGTTAATACATCCCCATTAAATGAACCACGTATACATTTTATCTGTGTGGTAATTTGCACAGTAGATGGGATCATTGCCTCAGTTGGAACTTTCAACAAAATATCCCTCTCAATCGTTATAGTCGTGAGTCCAGTAACAAGATCATCGCTTGCATCGTAACCATCAATTTCTATTGGTATTTGCACAGTATACTGTACTCTTGAACATATATTACACGGTTGTGGTGTTATTATCACATTTGAAATCACACCGTCGCCAGTACTTCTCCCTGATACAAATTTCACTATCGGCACTGATGAATTAATAGTCAATACAGCATTTTCTTGAGTAAACTGTGTCATGCATGCGTCAAATACTCTTTGTGTCCTAATACAAACCCTTTCAGCGGAAGGCGCTGTATCACATGTATTAACTGAACATTTATTATTACAAGGCATTTATAGTCTCCTATTCGTTTGTTATTATAGATTATGCAAAAAAAACAAATTTTGTGCATAATGTAAAATATCTACTCCTCAAAACCTATATAACATTAAAACATGAATTTTGAATTTGAGAGCTTTTTTGGACTATTTTAAGTACCTTTTTATGAATTATCTGAATTGTCCTTTTAAAGAAGTTTTGATAAAATAATCATTTCAGTTTAATATGTACGATATAAAGTTAAATTAATTCATTTCCTATAAGCAATAAAGGGAAGTGTTAATGTTGTTATTTTATAAATTTTAGATAACATCAATGCTATCAAATTTGCATGTATAACAAAATAAAGAGATAAATAAATGAATTATATTTTAATGTATGAAAACTGCCCATAATAAAATTGTATACAATCAGACAGTTGAAGTTAATTGTTTGAGGATACACCATGTATTACTATCGAACAAAATTAAATTAATTTTCGTACTCTAGCTGTTTGGTGAATCCACTGACAGTGCAAGCAAATTGGGATGGCTTAAGTAATTCTCTTTATAGAATGTGTCTTAATACATCAAAACCTTTATTCAAAATTGTTATGACTTAAATTTGTGCAATATCAATTTAATCAGAGGCTTGCTCATCATAAGTTAGAAGATCATTATAAAATTTTCAACCGTGGTTGATAGATGGTTTTTCATTTAAGGATGGCTATCACATAATTCCCAAATGGGTCAATAGAACTTTAACACCTATGCTAATCAAAATAACTCCACCTATTATCTCAGCCTTCGTTTTGAATTTTGACCCTAAAATGTTTCCAATCAGAACTCCTATAAATGATAGAATGAATGTAACAACTCCAATAATCATTATGCTAATGTATATGCTAACATTCATAAACCCTAAACTCATACCCGTAATTAATGCATCTATGCTGGTGGCAACAGCAAGAGGTAGCATTACTTTAACAGTTAATCCTTGTTTTTTATTAATTATTTTATTCTCATCATTATCTTGCTCATTTGGTAGTCTCATACCATCACGTTTGGCTTTCTTGCTTTTTGCATTTTTATACTCTTCTTTTGATGCCCCTATTATCATATTTAAACCAATGATGGTCAAAAGCACAAATGCAATCCAATGATCAACATCCTCTATATAATGTGAAAACTCTGATCCTATATAAAAACCAATTAATGGCATAAGAGCTTGAAAAACGCCAAAATATATGCCAACGATAATTGCTGTCTTTATCCTGGTTTGTTTAAATTCTAACCCCTTACACATCGCAACTGCAAATGCATCCATAGCTAAACCTAGAGCTATAATCATAATATCAAATATATTCACTTTGCCCCCAGTAGAATCATAGCTCTGTAGACTTTTTCTTTTCTGATTGTTTTTTAATTAGACTGATTAAAATTAAAACAATAATAACACTAAAAATAGAAACTAAAGATATTATTATAGCTAGTCTTTGATAATATGTAACACCAGCAGTAATATTTTTTGTTTTAATGTAGTACGTGTTTTGATCATATTTAATCTTCGTGTATGAACCAGCAGTACCCAATACTTCTACTAAGACACCATCTTTTATAGTACGTAGTAAATCATATTCTCCTGGTCCAGAATAAAGCATGATATCTTCGCCTACTTTTGTCACAGTAGTTTGCATTCTATATATTTTAACAATAATGCTAGGCCTATATTCATATAATTTATCACGCTCAACATAATAGACTAGCCCTAAGTAATTGACAGTACACCACAACGTATCATCCTCTGTTGAAGTAATATCAACAACACTAATTTCCTCATTTGGGGCAAGAGTTCCAACAATAATTGATTCTGTGTTTTTCTCAATATATACATTAGTTTCGAAATAAGAGCAATAGATTACTTCCTCATTAGCAAATGCAAATGAGTTAGAATAATTATAGAATAAAACCACAATAAATAATACGGTCAAAGGAATTAACATGATTTTCTTCATACTACCTTAATTGATATAAAGCATGAATTAATTATACAATCCAGCGAATCGAATTTGGATTTGCAATTGATAGTTCGCCCCATTTACCATTTTTCTTTACTCTGCAACTACCTTCCTCTACAGGCGTGCCTGCATCATACTCGAATTTAACCACAACCTCATTGTGAATATTTATATAACCACACCTGCCCTCTTTATACACGCACGCATAACCCTCACTAAAGCTAAGTGCACATTCATACTCAAATGGGATTACGTGTTCACCACTTCTATTTATAAAGCCAAATAGATTATCTATCTCAGCACAACAAAAGCCTTCTTTAAATGTAAAAAGATCATCGTATATAGGCTGTATTACAGTTTGTTTTTTGGATCTATCTACAAACCCCCATTTCCCGTTTTTGTTGATTTTAATATATATATCTGGCGACAATTCATCAGCCTTTGCTTTTTGCTTGGATTTTTTTACTCTAGATAACGCTTTGTCCCGATCTAAAAAGTCGTTTATTAAATCCCGTGTTTGTACTTTTGTCTGTGGACTACCTTTTCCTGATCCTTGGTTTGATTTTATCTTATTAAAATCACTCTGGGGTTTTGAGCTTTTATTATGTGTCTTAAGCCCATCCACTCCGACCTTTAAAGAGGATTCATTGAGTACAGGTTTTCCTTTTTGCCTTTCATTCTTAATCAATTCTGAATTGTTTTGATTAAAAACTTTGGTCTGATTAATTGTAGGTTGCATATCGTTTTGAAATTTATCGTTTGTTTTCTTACCAGATGCAATAGCCTTATGTTTTTTTTCATTTTTCCTATTATTTGAGTCTAAATTCTTTTGTTGATTAATGTCCTTAGAATTTAGAGACTGTGTTTGATCTGTAATACAAGGTGATTCCTTTTCTAAACCACTATCTAAAGATGATTTACCCTGTGTTTTAATCTTTTTAGTGACTTCTTGCCTTGGATTATTTGATTTTTGTTGTTTTGTGTTCACATTTAAATCTTTAGGTTTTTTATCACCGCTCACTGCTAATGTTACAGTTGATTTATTTTCACCAGTTAGTATTTGTTGTGGTCTAAACGACAACCCTATTTTTTCAATTGCACTCTGTAACTCAATCAAATTCTTTTTATTAAATGTGTAGATTTTGTAAAAATCCTTAGCTCTTCTCACCGTTATATCTCTTAAAGTTAATACTTTACCTGTTGATAATTTAACCTTTAAGTCATCACTAATATCTAAGGTTGCTACTAACTGACTTAGTAAGTTATTGTCGTAAGGCGGGATGTAATTTGTTCTATTTTTTTCGTCTCTTTTTTTGTTTGAATCTTTTTCAAAATTTTTTTTATTTACCATAATGTTTCCTTTGTTCATGCAAAATATCTGTTTAGGCAATAATTAATTCTATCATATAAATATGTCAATCCATTAATTGCTTTGTTGGTTCATCAGCAGTATTTGTATCCTCATTACTTGTCAAATCTGAATTATTATCGAGTTTATTTTCATTTACTTTAGTATCTCTAATAATCTCTTTGATTTTAATACGGTCTACTACTAACTTCATATAACACCTACAGGTTTGTAATTTGCCAATTAATTGCACTTTTGCCGAGGCTTTCAAGAAATTTATTTGCCTTTGAAAAATGCCGGCAACCTAAGAAACCATACTGTGCAGCAAGTGGCGAAGGATGAGCTGCTTCTAATACTAGATGACTGGGGTTAGTAATTAACATTTTTTTAGATCGAGCGTTTGTACCCCATAGCATAAAAACGATTGGATCCTCTCTTTCATTTAATAATGCAATTATTTTATCAGTCAAAATTTCCCAGCCCTTGCCTTTATGAGATAATGGATTTCCTCTTCGAACTGTTAGGATTGCATTCAACAACAAAACACCCTCAACTGCCCAACTCATTAAATAACCATTATTTGGAATGTATGTCCCAAGATCTGTTTGGATCTCCTTAAATACATTCATAAGCGAAGGCGGGGATTTAACACCTTTAGATACAGAAAAGCACATGCCATGCGCTTCTCCAGGATTGTGATATGGATCTTGTCCTAATATTACTACCTTTACATTTTCATAAGATGTTACTTTCAAGGCATTAAATATATCATGTTTGTCTGGATAAACTACATTATCGCGATATTCTATGACTAAAAAATCTCGAAGTTTCTTGTACCACTCCGATTTAAAAGATTCAGCAAGCAAAATATCCCATGAATTGCCAATGTTTACCATGCATTAATTTTAACACAGAACCTTGAATTTGTAAAGTATATAAAATTTTTATCCTTAGAACATCTAGACTAGCAAATTACTTCTATCTTTATATAAACTCCCTCTAATTCTATCTATATTAATGCAGTGTAGAATTAGAGGTATTCTGTTTAACTAATTACATGAGTTGCAATTATTGCAGTTGCCACAAGTGTTACAATTATCGTTTGTTGACAAAACAGATAAAATTGTTAAAATCATTGCGAGTGAGTTCTTATTTATGGTACAGTTCGAATTTTGCGCCGTGCAATTAGGGCATGAGCAAGAATTATTCTCATTATTTAAAATAGCTAACAAGATTGGTAGTAATGCATTATTAAACAAGGTAACCTCCGTCAATATAAGTTGATATATATCAATATGCTACAAAGCTCGCTAATGTTCCTGTTCTTAAATATATTAAAATATATTAGGATATGAGAATAGAATATGCCTTTGCATATTTGAGGACGATGTGAGAAACGAAACTGGAAAAGATTTAAATGTTGAAACTCTTAATATCATTAAAAACTATATCCCGTCTAATGGGATTATTTCAGATTTATGTGAATTTTATGATATATTTTCAGATGTAACACGCGTTAAGATAATCGTAGCTCTTGCAATTTCCGAATTGAATGTCAATGATATAGCTAATGCATTAAATCTAAACCAAACTACTGCATCTCATCAATTAAGGATTCTACGTGATGCAAGAATTGTAGAATACAGGAGAGATGGAAAAAATATTTATTATAAGTTGATTAATAAATATATTAACGACATCTTGTTAACAGGTGTTATCTATCTAGGATTTTGACATAATTAAATTAGATTTTACACAATAGTAAATTTATGCATTATTTAAAACATGTTGAAAATCGTTTCTCTGCTTTGCTATTTTACGAATCTCGCCAATTATTAAAATAACACAAATAAGCGCAGCCGCCCCATCAGCAATTGGTCCTGAATATAATATGCCATCTAGCCCCAAATATGGTGGTAGTATCAATAGTAATGGTAAAAGAAAGAAAATGTGTCTAGATAAGGATAATACGACGCCTTTCCCCGTCCTGCCAATTGAAGTAAAAAATCCAGAGCTTAACGGTTGTAGAGCGTTAGCCCACGTCATGCACATAAAAATCCTAAAATAACTAGTCGCAAATTTATAATATAACTCATCCCCACTCCCAAACAGAGATGTAATTTGGCGTGGGAATATTTGGAAAACTAGAAATGCAATAATTGAGATTATAAAGGTCCAAATAATTGCAAGCCTATAAGTTTTTAATACACGATCATATGTCTTTGCACCATAATTATAACCAATAATAGGCTGACAACCTTGACTAATCCCAACCACAATGGCAATATATATAATATTAACTTTTGACACGACACCCACCACAGCAAGAGGAATATCGCTACCATATATTGAGGTAGCGCCGTATGTTCGCATAATATTATTCAAAGCAATAACAACTATAGTTATTGCGGCTTGATTTACAGCAGGTGCTACACCTAATGAAAATATTCTCTTAATTTTTGACCATGCTGGTATGAACATTGAAAGCTTAAATTTAAGTAATTTAAATCGGAAGATATATAGAAAAGCAATAACTGCTGATACGAATTGTCCAATGATCGTAGCAAGGGCAGCCCCAAACATTCCCCATTTGCATACAAATATAAAAATTGGATCTAGGATTGTATTGATTACTGCGCCTACTAGCATAATAATCATGGAATAAGTAGGACTCCCATCTGCACGTATAATGTGACTCGCGCCTGCTGTGAAAATTAAAAATGGCATGCCTATATTAACTATTGAGACATAATCATATGCATATGGATATATGTCATCTGTAGATCCAAATAATATTAATAAATCCTTAATAAAGACAGATGCGATAATCGTAATTACTGTACCAAAAATGACTAAAAGTAAAAATCCATTTGCAGCAAATTGTGCAGCTGATTCTTTATTTCCTCTACCATGTTCCAAATTAAAATTCGCTGCTGTTCCAATCCCAATTAACAATGCAGCAGAAATGCAGATTGTTGATAATGGAAATGCTATATTTGTGGCCGCATTACCAAGGATCCCAACGCCGTGGCCTATAAAAATTTGATCTACTATATTGTATAAAGCAGATATTACTAAACTAATTATTGCTGGCATTGCAAAGCGCTTAAGAAGCCTGCCGATAGGTTCAGTCCCTAGCGGGTTTTGTTTTGCATTTATTTCATTCGTTATTCTTAAATTTTCCATAGTTATTATTTTTTAGTTAAATAAGTATCTTAGTAATATTTTGATTTCAAAATCCATCGTAGGATTTTGTGTTGTGATTTCTATGAATAGCTACGTAATAATTATCTAAAAATAGATAATTCTTAGTGTTATAATGACAAATTTAATCCGTTATACACGGATCTAACCAAAAAATGTGTTTTCTGCACGGTTAAGTAAAAAAATGGTTCTATAATGTTTTCTAAAAATAAAGCTCTCAGAATTTCTATTCTGTTTCCCACTTATACATAATTAATTAAGTGAATGATCTAAGAATTAGTATATTTACGAACTTAACTCAATTAAATCTTTCACTGTCCATGCTTTTTTATGCCCTATAAAAAGACACCCTACTCCTATCGTAAAACGATAGGAGTAGGAGACTGCATGCAACCTTTTGTAGTCTTTGTTAATATAAAAAATATAGTGAGTTACTTAATTATTCTATCACATTTGAAACAACGCCAGAACCTACAGTTCTTCCGCCTTCACGGATAGCAAAACGTAATCCTTGCTCTATAGCAATTGGTGTGATTAATTTGATTTCCATTTTAATATTATCACCAGGCATAACCATTTCAGTATTTGGTGGAAGTGTAATTGAACCTGTTACGTCAGTAGTTCTGAAATAGAATTGTGGGCGATATCCATCAAAGAATGGAGTATGACGTCCACCTTCCTCTTTTGTAAGAACATAGACAGAGCTATCAAAGTGTGTATGAGGTTTGATAGAGCCAGTCTTTGCTAATACTTGGCCTCTTTCAATGTTTTTACGATCGATGCCACGCAACAATAATCCAACGTTATCACCAGCAATCGCTGAGTCTAAAAGCTTTCTGAACATTTCAATACCAGTGACTGTGGTCTCAACTGTTGGCTTTATACCAACTATTTCAACTTTATCTTGTACCTTGATTGTACCGCGCTCTACTCTACCAGTTGCAACTGTACCACGACCAGTGATCGTAAATACGTCTTCTACAGGCATAAGGAATGGTTTGTCCTTATCTCTTATTGGATCTGGTATATATGAATCAATAGCTTCTAAAAGCTCTCTTACACAATCACAATCTGGGCTCTTGGAATTTCCAGCCATCGCTGCTTCCATTGCTTTAAGAGCAGATCCTTTGATTATTGGTGTCGTATCACCAGGGAAATTGTAGGAAGTTAAAAGTTCTCTTATTTCCAATTCAACTAATTCAAGAATATCTGGGTCATCAACTTGATCCACCTTGTTCATGAATACAATGATGTATGGAACACCAACCTGTCTTGCTAACAGTATATGCTCTCTTGTTTGTGGCATTGGACCATCTGTAGCTGCAACTACTAATACAGCACCATCCATCTGTGCAGCACCTGTTATCATGTTCTTTACATAGTCAGCGTGCCCAGGGCAGTCAACGTGTGCATAATGGCGTTTCTCAGTTTGATATTCAACGTGAGCAGTATTAATTGTTATACCTCTTGCCTTTTCTTCTGGAGCTTTGTCAATTTCATCATACTTCATGATGACAGCATTGCCCTCAGCAGCTGCTACCATTGTGATTGCGGCAGTTAATGTTGTTTTGCCGTGATCTACGTGACCTATTGTACCCACGTTAACGTGAGTCTTATTTCTTTCAAACTTAGCCTTAGCCATGTTTTCTTGTCCCTCCGATTATAAAATCCTGTTTTGTCTATTAATTATAATTTGTTTATTTAATCATGTCTAGTAATTTAGCATGTTTTTTTCATTATTTTTGAATATTTTCTTTTTTTTTGTATTTGAAGTATTAGTTTTTTAAGAATTTCAGGCATTAAACGCTGATTTATCGCTTTGTGCCAGTGATCCTCTCAAACTCACTTTTAGGAACTTCTAAATAACAACCAAGCTGCATGGTATAATTCCCACGACCTTGTGTTGCGCTTCTGAGATTAGTAGCATATCCAAACATTTCAGACAAAGGAACATCAGCTTCAACAGCTTTTACTCCAGACTTATCTTCAATTGTTTTAATCTGTCCCCGCCTACTGTTTAGAGTACCTAGTACATCCCCTAAGTAATCATCAGGCGCTGTTACTTCAACTGCCATAACTGGCTCTAATATAGTAGCCCCTGCGCGAGACACTGCATCCTTCAAACCCATTGATCCTGCTATTCTAAAGGCCATCTCGGATGAATCAACCTCATGATAACTTCCATCAATCAATCGTACTTTAAAATCAACAAGCTCGTAGCCTGCTATTATCCCAGCACGGGCAGCTTCTTTGACACCCTCTTCTACTGGTTTAACATATTCCTTCGGAACTGTTCCACCTACAGTTTCGTCAATAAATTCAAAGCCGGTGCCAGGATCTTTAGGACTAATTACTAAAACCACATGCCCATATTGACCTTTACCACCTGACTGACGTATGAATTTGCCCTCACCCCGCGCTTCTCGTTTTATAGTCTCTCGATAAGAAACCTGAGGTTTTCCAACATTAGCTTCTACTTTATATTCTCTTAATAATCTATCAACTATTATCTCAAGATGTAATTCACCCATCCCTGCTATAATAGTTTGTCCAGTATCTTTATCACTGTAAGTTCTAAAAGTAGGATCTTCTTCTGCTAGTTTAGACAAGCCAATCCCCATTTTCTCTTGACCTAGCTTTGTCTTAGGTTCAATAGCAACCCTTATTACAGGATCAGGAAATACCATCTTCTCAAGTATTATTGGATTATTTGGATCACATATAGTGTCACCAGTCGTTGTGTCTTTTAGACCTGCTAGAACAACTATATCGCCAGCATAAGCAGAATCAATATCAGTACTAGCATTTGCATGCATTTTTAATATACGACCTATCCTTTCTTTCTTCTCTTTTGTGCTATTTAATAATGTTGATCCTTTTTTAACCACACCGCTGTATACTCTAAAATAGACTAGTTTTCCTAAGAATGGATCAACCATTATCTTAAATGCAAGTCCGGCTGTTGGAGCTTTATCATTTGATTCTCTAAGCAATTCCTTGCCATTCCATTCGCCCTTCATGGGGGGGACATCGGCAGGAGAAGGCAATAGATCTACAACAGTGTCTAATAGTTTCTGAACTCCTTTATTTCGGTAAGCGCTCCCACATAAAACAGGCACAACCTTCATGTCAACAGTAGCCTTTCTCAAAATTGATATTATCTCAGTTGCTGTAAAATCATCACCTTCAAAAAATCTTTCCATTAGAGACTCATCATAGTCGACACAGGCCTCTAAAATTGCACTGCGAGCATTTTTTGCGACTTGCTTATACTCATCTGGTATTTCACAGACTTCAACGTTGCGGCCTAAATCATCTTGGTATTTAATTGCATTGTTGTATATTAAGTCAATAACACCTGTGAATTCTTCCTCCCTTCCGATAGGTAATGTTATTGGAAGTGGATGTGCTCCAAGTTTAGTTTTAATACTCTCCACAACCTTATAAAAATCTGCGCCTTTTATATCCATTTTATTTACGAATGCAATACGCGGCACACGATATTTTTCGGCTTGTCTCCATACGGTCTCTGATTGTGGTTCAACACCACCTTTAGCACAAAACAAAGCAACAGCACCATCTAGAACTCTTAAGCTCCGTTCAACTTCTACTGTGAAGTCTACGTGCCCTGGAGTATCTATTAAGTTTATAGTATAATCATTCCAAGGCACACTTGTTGCTGCAGAAGTTATAGTTATCCCTCTTTCCTGTTCTTGTTCCATCCAGTCCATAACAGCATTGCCCTCATGAACTTCTCCAAGTTTATGCCTTTTGCCTGTATAGAATAATATGCGCTCTGAAACCGTAGTTTTACCAGCGTCAATATGGGCCATTATCCCAATATTTCTAATTTTTTGTAAGTTTACCTGCTCCATTCGTTTTGTCCTGTTATCATCATAACAATAAATATTTTTTACTCTTTTCTCTCTATATAGCAATTAGCATAATATAAATTTTGGGTGTACATTACACAAATAAAAATGGTATTTTGCAATACCATCTCGCTAAAATTACTAAGCTTTGGTTTGCTGAATTTTAATTACCATCTGTAATGTGCAAAAGCTTTGTTTGCTTCTGCCATACGATGTACTTCCTCTTTTTTCTTGTAAGCACCACCTGTACTATTATATGCATCGATAATTTCGTTAGCAAGTCTGCTCTTCATTGTGCGATCTGAGCGCTTCCTTGAATATGTTACTAACCAACGGATTCCTAATGTCTGACGTCTGTCTGGGCGTATTTCAATAGGAACTTGATAGTTTGAACCACCTACACGTCTAGCCTTAACTTCAAGTACAGGCATTACGTTTTCAAGTGCTCTAATAAATGCTTCGTCAGCATTTATATTTAATTTGTTTCTTACTATTTCAAATGCGTCATATACAATATTCTGTGCTACTCCACGTTCCCCATCCCACATAACTTGATTAATAAGCTTTGTGATAGTTTTTGAATTAAAAACTGGATCAGGTAATACATCTCGCTTTGGCACGCCGCTTCTTCTAGGCATTTCTACATTCCTCCACTATTAATTATTTAGGTCTCTTAGCGCCATATTTAGAACGCGACTGTTTTCTTCCCTTAACACCTGCTGCGTCTAATGTACCACGAATTATATGGTATCGTACACCAGGTAAATCACGAACCCTGCCACCTCTAATTAAAACAACACTGTGTTCTTGAAGATTATGTCCAACACCAGGTATGTAAATAGTACCTTCCATACCATTTACTATTCGAACTCTTGCGATTTTTCGAACAGCTGAATTTGGTTTTTTTGGTGTTGTAGTTGTAACCACTAAACACACTCCTCTCTTTTGAGGACATCTCTGCATAATTGGTGTAAGTGATTTTTTTACACGTCTCTCTCTTCCGTGCTTAACGAGTTGGTTAATTGTAGGCATCTACTACCCTCCATATTTTATTTTTAAGCAATATTAGTCAACTCAAAAACTAAACTGCTTTTTGCTGTTTTATGCTATTTCGTAAAACCTACAGTACAACACGGACGTTGAATACCTACAGATTTCCCTAGATCAATTCTGTTAGGAGTTGTTAAAATTGGAATAGTTGCTGCTTTGCACGCTTCTAATATTTGTGCCTTTACATGTGGAGCTGTATCATCAGCTATTATGACAGAAACTATTTGGTTTTGTAAAATACTTCTTAGAACCTGTCGCATCCCAATCACTTTATTGTTTGTTAAAAGCAACCTATTTATGGTTTCTTCCATTAATTTATTATGGACTCCATCAGTTTATGGTACGTAAAATAACAGAATATTTACGCAAGCTATAAAATTATAACAATCGTTATAAATCTTGTCAAATGTATTTAATACTTTTTTTAAAGAATTTAACAATTTTGATTGCGCGTTTAAAAGTAGCAAGAAAAAACATTACATTTTTAGTTTTCTAATTTGCAATATCATATCACTAATATCTCATATTTCCAAATATTTTGATCAATTTTTAAGAATAATTCAATTTGATATTTACAATTGTTCATTTCTATGCTAGAATCTTTATAAATATGCTCAAATTACAAATTCATATTAACATGCCCTTATATCATGTTTTCTAAAAATTCATGTCATAATGTGTATTAAACCTAAATCCATTTAGAGCAATGCACTAAAATTTATTTAAATTATTATTTTAAGATCAAAGGAGTTATATGGGGACTTTTAAAATTGATGGTGACTCATTTCTATTAAACGATGAGAAATTTAATATTTACTCAGGAGGCATGCATTATTTTCGCATGTTGCCAGAATATTGGGAGGATAGGCTTAAAAAACTAAAGGCGGCTGGATTCAATACAGTGGAAACATACGTACCATGGAATTTGCATGAGCCCCGGGAGGGTGAATTTTGTTTTTCAGGGGGATTAGATATCGCAAAATTCATAACTATTGCAAAAAACATTGGGCTATACGTGATTTTGAGACCAGGTCCATATATTTGTGCGGAGTGGGATTTTGGAGGTCTCCCAGCGTGGCTCTTAAAAGATGCTAACATGCGCGTCAGATGTTGCTATCCCCCATATCTGAATTGTGTCGAAAACTTCTTCTCTAAATTACTGCCTCTATTAACACCACACCAAATAACTGAAGGGGGGAACATTATTGCTATGCAAATTGAAAATGAATATGGCAGTTATTCTAACGATAAAGAATATCTAAAATTTTTGGAGAATCTGCTAAGATCACACAATGTAGAGGTTTTATTGTTCACCTCAGACGGCCCCGAATCTGATATGCTGTCTGGTGGCACATTGCCACATATTTTTAAAACGGCTAATTTTGGATCTTTATCTAAAATTCAACTGAATAAGCTTAGAAAATTCCAACCATCAGGACCCTTGATGTGCATGGAATTTTGGTTAGGCTGGTTTGACCATTGGGGAGACAGGAGACATCACAAACGTTCATCTAAACGCGTTGCTTTAGAAATAAAATCTATGTTGAGTAATGGCTATAGTTTCAATTTATACTTATTTTATGGTGGTACTAATTTTGGATTCATGAGCGGTGCTAACTTAAGCGATAAATACTATCCAGACGTTACGAGTTACGATTATGATGCTTTATTAACCGAATATGGGGGGTATACAAAAAAATATTTTGCCATAGCAAAGCTTTTAAGAGAATATCAGGGGCTTCCTCCAATGGAATATCCTAAAACAACAGTATTGCAAAATATTGGCATGATTAATCTAACAGAAGAAACGTCCTTATTTGATAATCTGGAATATATTGGCGAAAAATTTAATAGTGTTACTGCCGAATATATGGAGCATTTTGGGCAAAATTATGGTTTGATTTTATATACTCATACGGTAATAGGTCACTACCATAAAACAACTGTCTCTATAGATGGTATTCATGATCGTGGATATGTATATATAAATGGGAAGTTTAAAGGTTTAACTGACAGAAATAACAACAAGCCTATTCAAACTGGAGCATTAAAAACAGGGGACATGATTTCTGTCTTGGTAGAGGGAATGGGCCGAGTAAATTATGGCACCAATTTGTATGACAGAAAAGGCGCCTCAAACATTCGTGTGAATAATCAGATCTTAACAAACTTAAGTATTGTAACTTTGTCTCTTGATAATATATCAAAAGTAGATTACTCACTTAATTCGAAAACATTTCCTATATTCTTAAAAGGAACCTTTCATGCAGAGCCTATGAAGGATTGTTTTGTTGAAATGAAAGGTTTTAAAAAGGGCTTTGTGTGGATTAATGGATTTAATCTTGGGCGATATTGGGAAATCGGGCCACAAAAAACTCTTTATTTACCTGGATCATTGCTCCATGAGAATAATGAAATAGTTATTTTAGAGTTAGAAGGATATGAGAAACCTCAAATCTTTATTACCGATAGACATAAGTTATAAAATGTTGTTGTTAAATTTTGATGAATTCGTGTGTTAGATTGAATCGTTTGTTGTAGTGCTCTGTGATTCTAAAACATAACTTAGAAACTCATAAGCTTTATTTAATGCATCTTTTGAGGCTTGCGTACTATAATTGAAATGATAACAATGATTATCTATAGCCTTTGTTGAATGTGATTCAACACAATAAACTCCAGCTTTTTTAATATTATCTATCATCTGAGCTTCAAGTCCCTTGCAAAATAAATCCTTTTCAGCATACACTATAAGGGTAGGACACCATTTCTCTGTAACAAAATCTACAGGTGAAATGTATTGTGCATATTTGTAGTCATCTTTTAATTTAGAAATATCACTCCCAACTTTTAACCCTGTGAATGATTCAGCCATGGCTACAGTTAAGCCGAACGGCATTGGCTTAAGCATAGCACTCATAAGGTCATAAGGCCCACAAAATCCTATTAGCCCTGCTGGTTTAATCTCAGATGAAGGCATATCTAAAGCTGTTCTAAGTGTTTCGTTGGTTAAACAAGCAACAAGCATAGCAGCCAAATAAGCTCCCGCTGAATCACCTGTAAACACAATCTTTGAAATGTCTAAGTTATATTCGGCCACCATATCTGGCAATTTTTCAAGAATTAAAAAAGCATCTTCTATGAGTGCTGGGAAAACATGTTTTGGTGATAACCTATAATTTGCATTAATTACAAACCAATTTTTATCTGCAAATAAATCTGAAATTGTGTGTCTATGTTTTTTGTCGCCTTTTACAAAACCACCACCATGAAAGTTTATCAAAACTGGTAGAGGATTGTCGGATTTCTTAAAAATTAGATCCATTTTTTGTTCTGCAAAATCATTTGCATATGGAATGTCAAACCTATGCTCTAATCCCTTAACTTTTATACAATTTTGCATGGGATGTGTTATAACATCAATTGCATGAAATAAAAACTCAACTTTATTCATAATCTTTCCTCATGATTTTTTTTCAGTATATTTTTCCCTAAGTGTAGCTATATCAGAGTCAGTATATCCAAATTGATCATAAAAATATGCTTCGTAAGTTGGATATTTTGCTTCGATAGTGTCAAGTGTTGCTTCTATAAAGCACTCTTTAGCCAAAAATATTGGCATCATACGCTTCATTATGTAACCACGCATAAAAAATAACATCCAAAATCGGCGTCGTGAATCAGCAATTAATAAATCCTCTACTTTTTTCGTTATAATGTAATCCTTTATAACCGCATCGCGACTTGCGCCAAGCATTTTTAAAAGTATCGCTGCGGCTACGCCTGTTCTGTCTTTCCCTACTGTACAATGAAATAAAATAGGAACGGATCCTTGCTTTATTTCATCAAACATCTTTTTATAGCCTGGATTGTTAAAAGGAATGTTTCTGTATGCAATACACATGTCCTCATCAACAAATTGTACAAGCGAGGATAATGTCCTCTTTTTATGTAAAGTCATAATCCTAGAGCTGTCTATCATAAATGGTACATTTACATATTTAGCCCCGATTTTTTTGTATACCTTATCAGACCCTTTTTCAAATTCTTCACGGAAATCAACTATCATTTTTAAGTGATAACTCTTTAATATTTCAATATCATGATCTGTTGCTTTGTCTAGTGATGATGACCTATAAAAATACCCCGATTTAACTATGCTCCCATTTTCAAGCTCAATACCACCTAAATCTCTTATGTTT
>JAIRMA010000040.1 GCA_031259085.1 Christensenellaceae bacterium | reverse complement strand
CACTTTTATTTATAATAGTATCTTTTTTGCTGTCTAATTTATCAAATGATCCACTCAAAATTAACAGCTCAAACGCTGCTGTAATAGATGGCAAATGGAATTATGATTTTGTTGAGACTTCTGCAACTAACACAATGAAAGTTGTGACTTCATATACGGACTCAGTTACGATAGGCTTATTGGAAGCTGGAGTCCTATCCTATCAACTTGATGCCGCTACACTGGATATAATAAGCAAATCTCATATGAATGCATACAATTCGTCACAAATCACCAAAAGCGAAAGCAATTTTAAAGGGACGTTCCATAGTAATGGCGGCAGCAAAGTAAATCTTTGCTATGGACTAAATACTGGAACTTTATCTGGCGCTGACCTTAAACTCTCATCTATATTGACATACGATTTTACCATAAAATTCGATACAGAACTTGAAAAAGCTGTTCAAAGTCAGCGTGCTGAATTTTATATCAAAAAGATAAAAGTCCCTATCACTATTGGTGGCACTGGTATAAATTTAAATAATGGCTATACAACTGCAGCCACAAATCAATATGGTGAATCACAAATAACTTCTTTGTCTGGCACGATAAGTGTTGATTCGAATGACAGGGATTCTTCATTTTCAATAACTGGTAATGTGATGCCTAGTATGACTTATCAACATAACCCTCATCTCTATGAACCTAATTATAATGATTATTTTGTACCTAATACAAGTGGCATCAATATTAAAATAGAGTATACATTGGCGGATCCAATACAGAATCATTGGAACGCAGGTTCATATTTTTATGTTGCCTCTGCCCCTGAAATCGAAATAGGGCTTCGATATAAAACATCGACGATTGTGTTTAAGACTGAAGATTCTACTATGGGAAAAATAAGCTCGTATTCTTATGATTCATTACTTGAAACAGGAAACACACTAGAATATGGAGTTAGTATTAAAAGTGAGCTTAGTAATGCACCACTTACTGCTAAAGCTATTCCAGAAAAAGGATATTGTTTTTTATACTGGAAAGCTCCAAAAGGAGTTAACGAAGGAGTCAACATTTATGACATCGAGGCCAAGCCTATTAAACTCTATGAACATCAATACACTGATGAGGTGAGTGGTAAAATCACTTATGAGGCTGTTTTTGAAAAGATGAAATTTACTGATATTAGCTATCAAAATTATGTGTATAACGGTGTTGGACAGGGGCCGCGTGCTTATATAGATTGTATTTTTACTTCTATCCAACATACAGTAAAGCATAATTATGGCAATGGAGACTATTCTACTAGCATAACTGGTTCTGATAATGACAATACTTTTAACTCTAATATTACAAGGCCAGTAAATGTAGGGTCATATACTTATACTGTTAGTTTTTATAGAACCATCGGTGGTAATAGTGTCCTCATTGGTTCACTTGAAACAATAAGTTATACAATAAGTAAATATACACCTGCAGGATCCGTCTCAGAAAATGCAGTAACAATTAATACCTATTATTATGGACAAACATTTTCCAAAAGTTATTTGTCAAGTCCTAAAAATGCATCTAATGAGTCATATTTGAACGATACATTTATATTAGAAAATTATAATCAAATAAAAGGATCAATCACAGGAGAATTTCTGTTTTCTGATAATGATTTAAACAATGGGAAACGTCTTGAATCGCCATATTATGGTGCACAAATTGTATTTAAGCCAACGGATACTACTAACATAAATCAAATTATATTGTCTAGCCATGTAAATATTCTAATTACAAAAACTACTCTTAAACTTGGATATCTTAATGGTACTACTTTAACAGAAGGTTTAGAGAATCTGTCATTAAACGCAATTAACTACGGTCAATTGAGAGAAGACTTAGGCATTTCAGATAAAGTAGTGTTATTTAACCCATACACATATAATGATTCTAATGCGATGGCTAGCGTTTATTTTGGATATGTGCCATATGATATCTCAAGCTGGGGTGTTATTGAAGAGAGACCAGCGGCTACAGACTCATTGACTGAAGCCACATTAACATTTACATTAAATCAGAATATTTCTGGAACTGCAACTCCTTTTTCAACATATTATGAATTACCTACTGAGACAATAAAGGTCAAATACTTAGTTAACAAAGCTAAGCTTGTGTTTATTGGTCAAGAAAAACAACAATTAAACTTTACGTATACGTATTATACTAGTAGCACTAGTTCAATTACAACTGTTAGTTATAACATAATACTTATGTATAGTCAAGGATTAAAGGCCATATCAATCGCGCCTATAAGTCCTATACAAAGTAATGTAATAGATTACATAGATCATGGGACGATTAGGTTTACATGGTACAGACAAATTTCTGGGCTAAACATAGACAACAATAATTTACTTGATGACTATTACGAGCAAAAGTTTCTGACAGTAGCTGAGAGCACTAATGCAAACAACACACAAAATCCTAATTATTATTGTTTAAAAGCAGAATGGTTAATTCCAGATGGTAGTGCTGTTAACAGCAATTATGAGTCATACTACTTTTACAATCAATCGATCACTATATCTAAAGCTGAACTTAATGCAAGCGTTAAATTTGAACAATCAACAGAGATTAATTCAGATGCTCCCGTTATAAAGCCTATAACATACGGTGAATCTGTTGACAAAGCCTTGTCGGTTAACCTAAATAAAGGTAAAACTCTAAATGTAGCAAACCAGGACTTAGAGGTATATTACAAAATAGAATGGATTACTGATTTGGAAAAAAATACTAACGGTATTTCAAGTCTTAATAACTATCCATATGCATTAGTTGAAAACAGCGGGCAGTATCCCGTTAAGATATCAATATTTAAAGCTGATGGTGAAACCATAGACGCTGATAATTATGCGCAGGATGGAGTCTTTTCCCGAAATACTACAGGCAATGCGTTTGCATTTGCCTCACTAGTAGTTAATCGTGCTTCACAAAACTTCTATTTAATGGTTGATGGTAGTTTAGTTGAATTAAACAATAATAACCTCACTACAGTCATGACAAATCTTAACGAGTATGTTTACAAAGAGAGTACAGAAGGTCTGTCAATAAATTATGATGCAGTTGGTGGTAAGACAGACACAAATATTGAATTAGAGACTGTTTACATAGAAACTAACAATACATTTAAAGTAGTTCTTTATACTACTGCAGTAATATATAGACAAGGAGAAACATTACAAATTTCAGAAAAGGCAGGAGCTACATTATTGGGATTTAACCCTAGTACATATCAGGTTGCTACTGTAACGGCGATTAACTATTCTTTAGAGAATGTAAAGGGCACATATTACACAAAAATCGAGTATGAGATTAGGCTAGGTACAAAAGCTGTTGATCCAGGAGTTATTTATGTAAAACTTGGGCAGTATGATTCAGGGCATGAATTGAACAATCCGAGTGGTGGTAATTATAATTCCAAAGAATGGGATCCTGACGACCCATTCACTATATTTGTCAAGATATACAAAGGGGCGAGTGGTATTGCCTCAGCTCAGTATATTAATCCTGATGATGGTGCTGATACTACATTATACTCATACAAGCCAACGTATGGTACTGTTTTAGAGATTGTGCCAAACGTTGCAGCAACTGGGAATCTCACCTATGCTGGCACTGATGGTCTTATATCCATAACATTAGATACTGATGTAGAATTTGAAAAATATCTAGTGACAGCATATTCTACTGGTGCATTTAAGCTTAGGTTTACTGCGCCTGGGCATGTAAACTTAAACAATCATTTAGATGATCCATACATGCCTTTAGATATAACATTTTGGATATATGTACAAGCTAAGAGTGCTATAGTTGATCTAATTATAACAGGTCAAACTGATATTACGTATGGGACGGGTTCGCCTAGTATTACATTCAACACAAGTAATTATTTTGAGGGATCTGATTTTGATTCTATTAAGCAACTAATATTACTCAAATATCTTGATTCAAGTGGCGATTATATAAGTGGCACTATTTTAGATGTAGGGAATTATACAATACAAGCTCTAATTGATAATGTTAGCACAAGTGTTGGCTCTTTAACTGGGGATCCACTTGAGGCTGCACGGTTGATAGCAAAGCGATATAAAATAGTATTTAATTCTGCTGAATTCATTGTGAAGAGAAAGCAAGTAACTATTACGTTTAATGACTCTACTCAGTATAGTACACAAGAAAACGTCAAGTTATTCACAATTGACTATTATGACGCTAACGTAATTGACGCCAATTCATATCAATACAAATACGAATACTTAGGTCTAATAGATAAAGATGGTAGTATTACTGATTTAATATCTAATCCTGAGCAAAGACCATACTTTATTGCTACGCTGACTACAGATAATATTAATTTCACACCAATATCAGCAAGACCAAATGCTGGAGAATATCCTCTACGCATAGTTATACCTATTGATTGTCCAGCTACTAATTATGAATTTATATTAGAACCAGCGAAGTTAGTTGTGAGACAAGTAGATGTTGATTTAGATTTTACTAAAGTTAATCAGAACTATACAACAAGTGCATTTAATTTCTCAAGTAATATTAAGGTGACAGGGATTTATGGAGCATCTGTTCCAACTGGCACGGCTTCAATAGTATATATCAAGTCAGGTACAATAGATCATTTAACAAACGTGCAACACGCAGGCACTTACAGTGTAATAGTTACATACACAAGTGGAAACATAGATAATTATCAAAAAACAATCAGATCGTTTGATAATGTGATCACGATTAATAGAATAGATCCAAGTATCACATTAAATCCACTTAATACCACTTATAGTGGATATACTATAAATTATTCACCTATTGTACAGGGTACTGGCGCTGATTATACTTTAAAAGGAACTACAGAAGTACTCTATTCTCAGTCATCAAACGACGAATTCACTAAAACTAACCCATTAAATTCTGGTACATATTATGTAAGAGTTATATACACTAATGTAGCCGATGACGATTATAATTCTCTAACAGTTACGTCTGAGACTGCTATTATTAATATTTCCAAAGCAGATTTAATTATAACTTCTAATACACTTAGTAATAAACTTAACAAAAACTATGATGGTAAGTATATTGTATTAAATGACATTGTTGTGAGTGGTGTAGGAGCTGATGGAACGTTTGACTTAAATTATTTAGATATAACATACCAAAAGACTGGAACTTCTGTGTGGACTGAATGGGCGACTAATGACACTCCAATTAATGCTGACAAATATGATGTTGAGTTAAAATATAATGCAGATTCAAATGAGTCCACAAAGGCTAACTACAATGTGACAATTCAGTCATACAGAAATGGTGCAATTGAAATCTTAAAAAGCAGTATAGAGACCATTGCACTAAGGAGTACCGCTAGTTATGTTAAGACATATAATGCGCAAAGAAAAGGGATAGATATTGACTCGAGCACAATAGATATAAATATTGGGATAGAAGGTTCAAATGTACCTCTGACAGATGTATCTTACTCTAATATATCAATAACTTATGCAAAGGTCACGCTAAATCAGAGCACATACAGCATAGGTAGTTATTCATCTCTTGCCCCTGTTGATGCTGGTGACTATGTAGTGAGACTAAGATACAATTCAAATGGTAGTGGTAATTATGCAGATGGTGAATATTATATCAGTGAAATCTTAACAGAGGAGGACTTTTTTCAAAATGTAAAGATCACGATATTAAAGGCCACACCTAAAATTACATATAGTAGCATAAAGCTACCATATAACTCAAAAGCTCAGGCGTTTACGAGGTATAGCATAAGTGGAGTGATCCCTAGTGACAAACCTGTTGGTGGTTTTGAAGTATCATATAAAATTGCTGACTCTAATGAGGAGTGGAGCTCAAGTGCACCTGTACAAATAAATAAATATGATATAAAGGTAGTATTCAAAGCAGCATCGACTGGTAATTATACAGATGCGGAGGAAAAAATCCCCTCAATATTTGAAATCACAAATGGTAATGTAACAGTGACATTATACTTTAGAGAAGAGGATTATCAAGGTGTACAAGTAAATGCAGCAAATCCTACTATATTAAAACCTGATGGCACGGCTGTTGAAGAGCAATATATAACTATTGAATACCGACTGCGCAATGATGAAAATCCTGCTAATTGGAATACAAAGCCGCCAACTGACAGTGGTTGGTATGATATACAGATTATTGTAGAAGCTAGTGATACGTATATGGCGTACTCTAATATATTTATAAACATTTTGAGAATTAAGAATCCCATCCCTAAGTTCACGGTAGAAAACTATTCGAGAATATATAATGGTCAGGAAGGAGCATTTCCTTTATCATATATAATCTTAACAAATGTGTCAAAAAGCGTTAGCGAGATCAACAATATGAATGGAGATCTGACAGGCAATTTATCTATTAGATACACATTAGATGGTAATAATTGGACAACCGAATCGCCAAAAAATGTTGGAGTATATTCTATAAAATTAATATATAGCGAGGGGATTGATGATCACTATGCATCCTCAGAGTCAAGTGTATTTAATGCTAGATACACAATAACGCCGTTAACCGTAGTAATAGTTCCTGACACATCAAAATCAAAAATATATGATGGCCAACCTGTATCTGGTGATCTAATAACTTTCACATTCAGAGATAGTGAGCCATACGAACAAGGCATTCAAACGGGGAGTCTCACAGTTACAAGTAGCTCTAAAAATGTGGGTGCTTATCAAATTGGGAAGGGGACAATAGGTTTTGGATCTAATTACGATGTGAGGATTGATACAGCACCTGTATATTTTACTATAACAAGACGTGATATTACTCCAATATTCGAGGAAGTAACGTACGTGTATGATGGGATGAAAAAAGATCCAATGGTTTACATTAGCGTCAATGATTTGGTTGGTGCAGACACAGTGTCAGATGTAATATTAATCAAGACAGTAGGAAATACAAATGTAAATAGCGGGACTTTCAATGTTACTGTGTCAATATCTACTACATGTAATTACAAATTACCAGATGATTTCAACCCTGTAAAAACGTATACTATAAATAAAGCGCAAATGACGCAGAACTCATTTAGTAAAACGCCTGGAAGTGACGTGAAAGAAATAGTAATTGATTATGATGGGGAGAAGCATGAGGTAGTATTGCAAAGCAAAGAAGCAGGTGCGGATGTTTTATATAATCTAGTGACTTTTGTTGGGGATGATGTTGTCAGAGAATTGGCTGGTAGTTATGTTGAAATTGGTGAATATTTAATTGAGGCTATTGTTTCAAAAAATAATTATGAGAAACAAACACTAATAACAACATTAAGAATTGTTAAAGGTACTCTTTCTGTAAATATTATTCCTCCAACTGAGACATTATATTATGGAAATCCACTCCCCCAAATTACTACCTCTGCACAGGGTATTGTGGTTCTTAATAGTGATCAAACATTAATGCCTGGCACAGCACTATATAATTGGACTTTTACGCCTAACGATGAAGATCACTATTTAGTTTTAAACGGCAGAATTGAGTTGACAGTAGAAAAGGCGGAGCCCATAATTAAAATTGATGGAAGCTTAGATCAAATTGAAGGATCTGTTGAATCAGTGAACGTAACAGTTTATGTTGATAGCCAAAAATATACAGTACCAGTTAGAGTATACTATAGAGATGCACAGGGGATGAGATACGATTCAACGCCAACAGCCCCAGGCACGTATTCAATGGTTATTGAAGTCGATGGTGACGAGTATGTAGAAGTACAGACAATAGAGAAGGAGTTTATTGTAAAAAGCAAGGCTGTAGTATGGCCATATATAGCTGGTGGAATAGCAATAGGGTTGTTTTTACTAGCTTTGGTAGTGATTGGCTTGACAAGACGGGCCTCTGTAAGATAATATTAATTGATTTTTTGAAATTTGTGTTGCATAATTGTATGACTTTACATATTTTGCACACAACATATATATAATATTGATAAAGGAAAGTAGATGGAGAGAATTAAAGAAATAGTTTCAGTATTCGATTTGGATGGTGAAATATTAGATGTTGAAACATATGGCAACGGACATATAAATAATACTTATAAAGTGACAATTGAATTAAATAAAAATAAAAGGTATTATATATTACAACGTATTAATGATAGGGTTTTTAGTGACATAAAGGCATTGATGTGCAATATTGAGCATATTACTGCACATATTCTTAAGAAAACTATACTTCTGGGCGGTGATGCGAATGATTGCTTAAAAATAATAAAAACCAAAAACGGTGATTACTTTTATACTTGTAACACAGGTTTTTATCGTTGTTATAACTTTATTACGTCAGGCATTAGTATTGAGTCGGTACCTTCTGATGAGTATTTAAGAATATCGGGGATAGGATTTGGTAGATTTCAGCGATTGTTAGACGATTTTCCTGCGGGTCTCTTAAATGAGACGATACCAAATTTTCATAATACGGAGGATAGATTTACTAAATTCATTAATGCTACTCAGAACAATCTGTCTGGCAGGGGGAGTTTTGTAAAATCCGAAATCGAATTCTTTAAAGATAGATACAAATATACTAATATGATAATTGGTCATCTAAAATCTGGCGCACTACCATTAAGAGTTACACACAATGATACCAAGCTTAACAACATATTGATAAATACTGAGAAGATGCGCCCTGTTGCTGTCATAGATTTAGATACTGTGATGCCTAGTACTCTGTTATATGACTATGGTGATGCGTTAAGATATGGAACAAACACAGCTGCTGAAGATGAAACAAATCTAGATTTAGTTAAATTTTCATTTAAAGCGTTTGAATCGTTCACAATGGGATTCCTATCAGAAGTAAAGACAGTGTTGACGCCCACAGAGTTGTCTCTGATGGCCGTGTCAGGTCTAGTGATGACCTATGAGTGTGGTATGAGATTTTTGACGGATTATTTGAATGGTGATAAATATTTTAAAGTCCATAAGGAGCATCATAATCTTGATAGAGCGAGAACACAAATTAAATTATTAATGGAGATGGAAAAACATATAGAAAGGATGCAATCCTTCATAAGCAATAACATTTAATATTGATTGTAGACAACATATTCCTAATATTTAGTCAAATAATGAAGAATAAATTGCGTATAGCAATCCAATATTAATGAAAAATGATACAATTTGTAAAAACATACTTCTTCTTCTTCTTCT
>JAIRMA010000018.1 GCA_031259085.1 Christensenellaceae bacterium | reverse complement strand
AAATTCGACTTTTATTTTATTTAAATCCGAATTTGTAATATTATCAAGGCCCAAATAATTAATGCCAGAAACCTGCCTTGTTAGAGTTTCAAAAGATTTATATATTTCTTTGTAAAACTCTTTGTTGACTAACTCTATAGAGAATCTAGATCTTAAATCCTCTACAGTTCTAATTTGCCCTTTACATATCAATTCATTACATACAGTCTTAATCTTAGCATTAATTCCTAATGTGTAGGAAAAGCGCTTAGGATCAGAAAAAACAGATTTAATACCTAATCTATTATCTATAGTTTCTTCTAATTTGATTGTTAAAAGTGACAAACGATAATTTTTGCGGTCCGCACTCACAAATGCAACTATAGTAGTAGTTTTAACATGGTTATCTAAGAGTCTAAACATATCTTGAGTAATTTTGATCTGTTTATTGTCTGCATCGTCTAATAGAATAACTTCAAAAACATGCAAGTCATCTATTTGTTTTACAACACCAAGTTTATGTACAGTACTAAATAGTTTTGAATGATGTTCATATTCTTCTGCTGGGTATTCAATAGAATAATCCTCAAATAAAAATTCCATCAGTTTATTTAGATTGTCTCGATTATATTCATTCTGAAGAATATTTTCAAATTGTATCATCTAATTTAAAGTCTCCTTATAATAAAGTCCATCTTTATCAGTGATCGTGTTCATCTATACATAGATAAATCATATTCATTTACTACTAGTTAATTCATGCACATAAAAATTCTCATCAACAGTTATGGATTTGACGTTAGCTGGTACATGTTAGTATTGGATTAGTGCGCACTTTAAACACAGATAAGCTTTGTGTCTTTAACTACCCTTAAGAAACCTCTAAATGCATCATTATAAAACAGTAAAATGTGCAAAAGATTGACTTAATACAATATAATTATCTGCATAATATTTCTAAATTAATTTATTACGTATTATTATACTCTATATTTAGTCAAAAATCTAGTATAATCTAATAAACAACTCTAATTTCTAGAGATTAACTTAATATTGTATAACAATAGTATTAATGGTTCATCAGGCTTTAATGTGTATGAAATATTTTCGTTAGTCTCTTTATCTTTTTTGTAATATTTATCTGTTATTGATTTTAATTCTATGCAACCATGATTAACTAATTCCTTGCATAGGTTTTTTATAACCTTATACATTAAATCAGTTCGTTGCATATGTTTGCAATGGCTCGTTCGATTTTTACAGTCTGAGGGAGGATTTGTTTAATCTGGATTTCAATTTAGCGGAATCCCGCGAAATTAAAATTAACGAGGTGGAATATAACGACATTTGCTTTAAAAAAAAGAAACCTCCCAAACCTTTTAGAAATTTTTGGTGTCGGTGAATATTATTATGATTGGATATCTGATAACCCATTAATTTAAGCCAAATTCATATACTTAATTAAGTAGAAATATTAGCAATGAAGATCCGTGTTTAAGCAAATGTCAAAATTTGCTCATAAGGGACTTTTGCAATAAATTAAATTAGAGTTTCATCAGCGGGAATAGGATCTTTGATTTTAAGTCCGTTTTGTGTAGCCCAAAAAGTTATAATCATTGGAATCAAGAAGCAAGGCTGGAAATAGGTGATATCGAGCATCCCGAATAGGGCCATAATAAACATAGACCAAAGTGCTGCTACTGTAAATTTGGTATGACGTTTTATTGTATAATAGAATCTTTGAGCGATGTGTATTAAGAAAGCTATAATCCCGAAAATACCCATATTTGCCAACACTTGTAAATAATGATTATGATACCATAAAACAAAATATCTAGCATCTAAGGAAAGAGCAGAGCCGTATGCATAACCAGCCCCGAAAAACTTATTATGAGTTTTAAACACATCTAATGCTAATTTCCATAATTTTATTCTACCATGATCGGATATTCCTGTTGTCATTAATTTATTAATAATATATTTGAATTCTTCATTGAAGAAAGTGAATATTAAAAACACAGCGAGAGTAAACAAAGAGAGGAGAAAAATAGTAGTGAGAAGTGGTTTAACAGACAATCTAAGTGAGTATACAACCATAGGAAGTGCAAGAAAGCCAACTGCAATAAGTGCCGCTCTAGAGAGTGTTGTAAGAATTGAGAACATTGATAATATAAACACACTAACATAAAGGATAGAGAATTTTCTTGATTTACACATTGCATAAAGAACAAATGGAATTGCAAGTGCTAAAACTTCTGCTGCAGAATTGCCAATGCCCCAGCCTAACATAGTAGTTTTATAGACAATTGAGTATAACAGATCCTCTTGACGCAGTGAATAAACGAACAATTGAGTAATTATTACTAATGTTAATACGACAAAACTTTTTGCAATAAAAAGCGGATTATATTCAGTGATTGTAATTGATAAAATTAACATCGCAAGGAACATCCCGCCTGTAGTACTTATTCCTAATACCCATTGAGGAGATCCAAAGTGCCCTTGTGTAGTGATTCCACCTAGAAACGCGGCGCAAAATAAGGCAATAAAGCCAATAGTAGATGCTGGGAATTTGAATTTATTTTTATTTTTTATAAAATGAATAACGCAAGAAATTACAAAAATTAAAAACACAGATGTGATCGATCCAATAGCAGTAGCACTAATTAATGAATTTTCATCGGGGAACACAAAGGTTGCTAATAAAAGTATAGGTATTACACCTATCAAACTTTTTTGTGTTATTGCAATAATAATTATTATAACGCCAAAGGAAATATACGCAAAAAGAGGGATATTAAATATCCAACTAAGAGATACAATTACACCTATTAATAATAAGTACAAATCTGATTTAAAAAAAGAAAATACAGTATTGCTTTTAGTGGGGGTGGGTATATTAAGTTGTAAAACACGATTATTCTGCATTTTTTCCCATTTCTGTATTAAGAGATCTCTTGAAAGCACGTTGTGAATCTCTAATTTGTTATAGAGGCTTTGAGACAATTTTTTTATAATTCCTAGGATAAATGTCCTTTGTTTTTTCTAACTTCTTAATAAAAAAAATAGTCCTTTTATATTTATCATCTAACATATAATGTTTAGTCGCAGCAACTTCACAATTTAGTAGTTTAACAGCTGTTAAGGAGTCAGCCATTTCTTGATAGCTATCTGATTTATATACAATAAAAATGCCACCAACTTTAAGAAATGGAATTGCTAGTTCTAGAAGAATTCTAAGAGATGTGACAGCTCTAGCAGTCACATAATCAAAAGATTCTCGAAGATGAATATCATGGCCTAACATTTCAGCACGGCCAGTAACAGCGCGGACATTATTAATTTTAAGATTAATAAGAGTGCTTGATATAAAGGCAATTTTTTTTTGAACAGAATCAATCAAAGTAGTATTGAGCATACTATTCATTATAGATAAAGGTACTCCAGGAAAACCTGCACCAGTACCAATATCTAGTAAAGTGCCAGAAGTTATATGATCACTCGCCTCTAAACTGTCAGCAAAATGCTTTATAGCAAAATCAACATCAGATTTTATTGATGTAAGATTCAATTTGCCCTGCATTCTTTTAATTTCAATTGCGTAATCAATAAAAAGATCAAGTTTAGTTTCATCAGTCGTATAGCGACATAAAGACTGTTTAAAAACATTTCGGATCTCTAATAAATTAATATTGGAATCAGCAATCGAAATCATTAGCTAATTATATCATTGATATAATGGTGTGTCAAGAAAATGCAATAATAGTACCCGAATTATATCACAAAAAACACACTGAACTAACAATGAAAATACACGTTAAAAAACAGTAAATAAATTAATGGAGTGGACTCTAAAGTTTCATGTACAGAATTAGAATTGAAAATTAATTAAAAAAACAAATCGCACTTTTAACGGCATGTTGTCTAAAAAAGGGATTTAAAGAGAGTTAAAGCAAGGTTTTAACAGCAATAAAAAACGCATTTTTAGTGTTTTAATCTGATTAATTGCATTTGACTTAAAATTGATAGTATGATAATATTAAATTAAAATTATAAAGACTCATGATACTAATTAGAATATTAAAATTAATATTAAGTTAGATGGAGGACAAATGCCGTCAAAAGAATATAATGCGGGCAACATAGTTGTGTTAGAGGGACTTGAGGCAGTTAGATTGCGTCCAGGAATGTACATCGGGACAACAGGTGCTAAGGGGTTACATCACATACTTTGGGAAATTGTCGATAATTCTATGGATGAAGCAGCAAATGGCTATGCAACCCAAATTTGTGTTGTAATTCATGAAGATAATTCAGTGTCAGTCTCAGATAATGGTCGTGGTATTCCGGTTGATATAAACAAAAAACATAAAAAGAGTGGCGTCGAATTGGTATTCACTGTTTTGCATGCTGGTGGTAAATTTGATAATAATGAATATAAATTTAGTGGTGGTTTGCATGGTGTTGGTGCGTCTGTCACTAATGCATTATCAAAATGGCTTAATGTTAATATCATGAGAGATGGATTTGAATATAGAATAGAATTTCACAGTCCTAAATCTGGAAAGAAAATTAAGAGTGGTGTCATCAAAACCCCACTGCAACAAATTGGGAAGACAAAAAAGAGGGGCACGACAGTCACATTTATGCCCGATCCCGAGGTGTTTGCTGATGAGGTAATTTCATTTGACACTGTGAAAAACAGATTAAGAGAGCTTGCATTCCTAAATAAAAATATATTATTATCAGTAGAGGATAAAAGGACAAAAGGTGAGGATGGAAGGCCTAGGAAGTTTGAGTTTTGTTATAAAGGTGGTTTAGTTGATTTTGTAAATCACGTCAATGAAGCAAAGACCAAACAGTCTAACAAAGTAATATATCTAGAAGGGGCCACAGATAATTTTGAGTTGCAAGTAGCGATTCAATACACACAACATTATGGTGAAAATATAATATCATATGTTAATAACATTCCAACCACAGATGGTGGTACGCATGAAACTGGATTTAAATCGGCACTAACTAAGTCGTTGAATGAATATGCTAGAAAAAACAATCTATTAAAAGCTAAGGACACTAATGTAATAGGCGAGGACTATAGAGATGGGATGACCGCCATAATTAGTGTTAAAATGCAAAACATACAATTCGAAGGACAGACTAAAACAAAATTGGGGAATCCAGAGGTTAAGGGAATAGTAGAAAGCATATTGACAGAGCGATTAGATCTATATTTGAGCGACAATAGAAATAAAGACATTGCAAATTTAATAGTTAAAGCTGGTATTAATGCTAGTAAAGTAAGAGAAGCTGAGCGCCAAGCAAAAGATGCTCAACGCAAAAAAAATGCAATGACAGGATCGGTTCTTGTTGGTAAATTTAGCGCATGTACAGGGCGGAATTCTAGTATTAACGAAATATTCATTGTTGAGGGAGATTCTGCTGGTGGATCCACTAGGCAAGGCAGGGATCGGAGTTTTCAAGCAGTATTGCCCTTAAGAGGAAAACCACTAAATGCAGAAAAGAAGCAAAAAGCTCAGATAATACAGAATGAAGAGATCAGGACTATAGTTTATGCATTAGGGACTGATTACGATAGAGATTTTAATATAGCTGACCTTAAATACGACAAAGTAATAATTTTAGCAGACGCTGATCAAGATGGAGCCCACATAAGAGCAATATTACTAACATTCTTTTATAGATATATGCGACAATTAGTAGCTGATGGGCATGTGTATATTGGAATGCCACCCTTGTATAAGATTGAAAGAAAAGGGTCTGTGAAATACGCATATGACGACAGAGAGCTTGAAAAGCTAACAGCTGACTTAAAGGGTGGGTATATTCTACAAAGATATAAAGGATTAGGCGAAATGAATGCTGAGCAATTATGGGACACCACCCTTAATCCAAAGCAAAGGAGTTTATTAAGGGTGACTATTGAGGATGCAGCTGAGGCGGATATAATTATATCAACACTGATGGGTGATGATGTAGAAATGCGTAGAAAATTTATATTTGAAAACGCAAATTTTAATAAAGTTGATTTGTTCGCATCTAAACTTGGAGTATAGGCATAAATTAAAAAAAAGACGTAAACAATTACGAAATAGAAAAAATACAATTTAGTTTTGTCTGAAATTAATCTAGACCTCTGGCATGAACATAATTTAGGGCAATGATTCAATCAAAGGGTAAAAAAACATTATAAGGCAGGTTGTTAAATAATGGCAAGAAACAAAGCTTCCAACACCAAAGACGAAAACTTTTTAGAAAATATAATAGAGCGTCCACTAGAAAAAGTGTTACCAGACGCTATGATGCCATATAGTGAGCATATAATTTTAGATAGAGCACTACCTAGAGTTGAAGATGGATTAAAACCCGTTCAGCGACGAATATTGTATTCAATGCATGAAATGCATATGCGCCCAGATACACCATATAAAAAGTCAGCAAAGGTAGTAGGCGAGTGTTTAGGTAAATATCATCCACATGGAGACACATCTATCTACGACGCAATGGTGAGGATGGCTCAAGATTTTAACATGCGTGTCACACTTGTAGATGGGCATGGAAACTTTGGGTCAATAGATGGAGACTCCGCCGCCGCAATGCGTTATACTGAAGTGAGACTTGCAAAACTATCCACTGAATTATTACGCGATATTGAAAAAGACACTGTAGAGTGGAATAAAAACTTTGACGATACATTAGAAGAACCTGCTATATTACCTGGGAGATTTCCTAACCTCTTAGTGAACGGAGCATCTGGTATTGCAATCGGCCTTGCTACTAATATACCTCCGCATAATTTAGGTGAGGTAATAGACGGATGTGTAGCTATGATAGATAATCCAGCTATTACTACTGAAGAAATGGTAGCATACATAAAGGGCCCAGATTTTCCAACTGGTGCGTACATGTTAGTAGATGATAATATCATTGAGATGTACAAAACTGGAAGAGGAAAGGTTAGGCAACGTGCAAAGACCACTATTGAGAATGGTGAAAATGGAAAAAAAGATATAATAATCACGGAAATACCGTATAACGTAAACAAAGAGGCACTGCAAAAACGAATTTTCGATTTAAAAGAAACGCAGAAAGAGACGCTTGGCGGCATTTTAGACGTCGTAGATGAGTCAGATAGAACTGGCATGAGAGTTGCAATTAAACTTAAGAAAGGCGAAGACCCAGATAAGATATTAGAAAAACTCCAACAAAAAACTGACCTTGAATGCAATTTCAATGTAAACATAGTAGCCATTGCGGATGGAAAGCCAAAGCAACTAGGCTTATTAGAAATTCTAAAATATTATCTAGAATATCAGCGCAAGGTAGTATATAAAAGGAGTATACACGACGTAAACATAGCACAAAAACGCGCACATATTTTAGAAGGGTTTAAAAAAATATTTCTTGACATTGATGAAGTTATACGTATTATACGAAGGTCACCCACGCGTGCTGATGCAAAAGTTGGGTTAATGGAGAGATTTGAATTAACGCAAGAACAAGCTGAAGCTATTTTATCACTTCAGCTAGGAAACATCAATAAGATGGATATTGATAAATTTGATAAAGAATTAAAAGAATTATCGAGCACCATTAGGCGATTAAGTAAAATCATTCGTGATGAAAAAGAACAAATGAATGTAGTCAGAAATGAATTGTTAGATATAAAAGAGAGATTCCCATCCCCTCGATTGACGACGATTGTAGGAGCACTTGCAGAAACCGTAGAATCTCAAAGAGATTTTAACCCTACAGTTAGAACATCAAAAAGTGGGATTGTAGCAATAAGCCCTGCAGGGGGCGTAAAATTTATGACGAGGCGGAGCTATCTAGTCGGAACACGTGATGTTGTAGGCGGCGGGACTGACAGTTTAACCACAGCTCTAGTTAAAGTAGAACCAGAGCACACAGCTTTGATTTTTGGGAGCAAAGGAAATTGCTACAAGCCAGACTTCGAGAAATTTCCCGAAAAGAAATGGAGCGATCCTGGGATGCCTCTTAATAAATTGTTTCTTGATGCCGCGCCTGATGAGAAAGCTGTTGGCATAATAGCATTTGATGAAAACGATGCTGCTGGGAAAAAAGTATATATTTATACAAGACAAGGGATGGTTATTTCTATACGATTAAAGCAGTGTGTTGTTAATAAAGAGGTTTATGATTTAGTTACAATCAGAGAGGATGATGAAATAATTGGGGTAGAAATTGTGGAAAATGATTCCACGGTAATGTTTGTTACATCAGATGGATTGGCATTAAACACAATAACAGATGAATATACTGCGCACAATCGCGGGACTAGTGGTGTGGTTGGGATAAAACTGAACGAGAATGAAAGCGTAGTGTTTGCAGGCCAAGCAGTAAAAAATGTTGCAAATGGGGAATTCATAGGAGAAATTGCGATTGTATCAGATAAAGGATATGTAAAGAAGGTTTCAATCGATGAATTCGAGCCTATGCAAAGAGCTAGAAAAGGAATGAAGATTATAGATTTGAAGGACAATGAGGTCGTAGTATTTGCAAGTAAAGTAATTGATGCGTATGAAGTAGGCATTCTAACAACAGACAACGAGGTGCAAGTATTAGAGACCGATCATATGCGTACGGAAAAGAGAGAAAGTAAAGGACGTCCTATTTTGTATGGAGTGAAAATAAAAAAGATAATAAGACATTTTGGAGAATTAAGTTAAAATAGCAACTGTAGTTAAGTTTAGATAATATTGTTTTCATAAAGCTACATAATGATTGTGAGCAATAACTTTAATTGATGGGACATTAGTTTCACAATGTAACTTTACTTAAGATTACTTAGAAAACAGCATTAAAAAATAACAAAAGTTAATGAATTGTGATATAATACATAAAAGGGTGATTCCTAACTGATGTTAAAATAAAAAATGGAGCAAAAATGATTAGCAAAATCGTGGCCATAGTGGGGAGGCCTAATGTAGGAAAATCCACATTCTTTAATAGAATGGCTGGAAAAAGAATAAGCATAGTAAATAATACGCCTGGGGTGACACGAGATAGGATCTATGCTGATGTAGAGTGGTGTGGGCATAAATTTACACTAATTGACACAGGAGGGATAACGCCAAAGAGTGAAGACGTAATGTTAAAACACATACGTCAGCAGGCCGAAATTGCTGTCGAAACAGCTGAAATCATAATATTTATGGTAGATGGGAAATCAGGTATTTCTCCAGACGATTATGATATAGCGGATCAAATTAGAAGGTCTGGGAAACACATTATACTAGTAGTCAACAAAATAGACGGCCAGGATGAGTCTGGAATTTATGATTTTTATAAGTTAAATTTAGGTGAACCAATGGCGGTTTCATCAGAGCATGGTTTAGGGACTGGCGATGTTTTGGATGTTGTTACCCAATATTTAGGTGAAAAAGATTTACAAGACGATGATGAAAATCGACCAATTGCAATTGCAATTTTAGGAAAGCCAAATGCTGGGAAATCCTCACTAGTTAATAAATTGTTAGGATATGAGCGAGTAATTGTTAGTGAAATCGCAGGGACAACGCGTGATGCTGTAGATACCAAATTTACATATGGGGATAAAGAATATTTATTAATCGATACTGCAGGAATCAGAAAAAAAAGCAAGGTAGATGATGATATTGAATATTATGGTGTTGTCCGCGCACTAACTGCACTAAAACGTGCAGATGTTGCTATTATTGTAATGGATGCTACAGAAAATGTATCAGAACAGGACGTCAAGATCTGTGGACTTGTGCATAATGAGGGAAAACCCTCTATAATTGTTATGAACAAATGGGATTTGGTTGATAAAACATATAACACAACACAAAAATTTGAGCAAAGATTAGCAATGCAGTTGAAATTTATGGACTACATGAAGACTACATATATAAGTGCGTTAACTGGTAAAAGAGTTAATACTTTGCTATCATTGGTTGATACTGTCCTTGAAAATGCAAATAAGCGCATTACCACAGGTCTATTAAATGATGTGATAGGTGACAGTATTGCAGTCAATGAACCGCCAAATAAAAGCGGGACAAAACTCAAGATTTATTATACTACACAAGCTAGTTGCAAACCGCCGACATTCTTATTTTTTGTTAATGAGCCAGAAATAGTTCATTTTTCATATAAGAGGTATCTTGAGAATTCCATAAGGCGGGCGGTTGATTTTACAGGCACTCCAATTCGGTTAATATTTAGAAAAAACGAAAATGATCAATGAGAGGTGAAAATGAATAATAAACTTAACAGAAATGAAATTGAAGCTTTACTCGCAAAAGAATTAAAACGCTTCAGTGAATTTAAGTCTAAAGGATTAAAGCTAGATATGTCACGGGGGAAGCCTTGTGAGGCGCAATTGGATTTGTCTCAGGGTTTGTTTGATACCTTAACATCTAAATCATTAGTTAAAGGAATACAAGATTACAGAAACTACGGTTTAATAGATGGGATCCCTGAACTCAAAAAAATAATAGCTGAGTTAATTGATGTTGAAACAAATGAACTAATTTTAGCTGGCAATTCTAGCTTAAATCTAATGTATGATTCCGTTCAGCGTGCTATGCAATTTGGAGTTTTAGGCCACGCGCCGTTTAACAAGCAAGGTAATATTAAATGGTTGTGTGTAGTTCCAGGATACGACAGGCATTTTGCTGTTACACAATGCTTTGGAATTGAAATGATTAATATCCAGATGAATTCTGATGGGCCTGATATGCATGCAATAGAAATTGCAATAACTGATCCAGCTGTTAAAGGGATTTGGTGTGTTCCAAAGTATTCTAATCCTCAAGGTGTTGTTTTTTCGGATGCAGTTGTTGAGCGTTTTGCAAAATTAAAACCAGCAGCACCAGACTTCAGAATTTACTGGGATAATGCATACATGATGCACACATTAGAAAAGACGGATGCTGATCTAATGAATATATTATGGGCCGCAAAAAAATATGATAACGAGGATATAGTCTATATTTTCGGTTCAACAAGCAAGATATCATTTGCAGGAGGCGGAGTTGCCTTTATTGCATCTAGCAGTAAAAATATTGCTGACATAAAAAAACATATGGCATTTCAAACCATAGGACATGACAAAATTAATCAGTACGCACATTATTTGTTTTTTAAAAATGCAGATACTATTAAAAAACATATGCTAAAGCACGCAAAAATAATAGCACCAAAATTTGAAACCGTATTAAATGTATTAGATAGTGAATTGAAGAATCTAGGATTTGCATCCTGGATTAAGCCTCGAGGTGGATATTTTATAAGTTGCGACCTGGCAAAAAATACTGCAAAAAGAGCAGTACAACTAGCAAAGGAGGCTGGAGTTATCTTTACACCAGCTGGAAGCACCTATCCATACGGGATTGATCCGAATGATTCAAATGTCCGCATAGCACCAACCTTGCCAAACATTGATGATCTAACTATTGCTATGCAGGTTTTTTGTTGTTGTGGAAAAATTGCATATTTCGAGAACATATTAAAACAGAAGTGATTTGTTTTGATTAAACTAGGTCTAGTTATTTTCGTTGCCTTATCCTCAACCCATGATGACAAACTATAAAATGATATTCTCTAAAATTTATACTCATTAATGAGTGGACAAATTAAATTTGTACATTTCATAGTGAACGGGAATATTTTTAGAACATATTTAACTCATAGATTGTTTATAAATTAACCTGAAAACGCAGTATTATATGTAACGCCTTAGATTACAGTGTTATAAAGCAATTCGAGTACTAAGAGACAGAAGTATATTCATTAAGATTTACTTAATAGTGAAGTACATGCATTTATATAGCGTATTTTGTCGAAAGCCACAGTATATTGTGAAAAAACAACATTATTTACTTGAAACATTGACAAATTAAACAAAATTGAGTATATTTATTTTATAAAAAATTTACATAGTTTTTTCAGGAAATTGCTAATGAAAAAAGACGCATCCACATTTCAAAAAAACTGTGTTGAGTTAGCCTACGATGTTATTCAGCATAGTCAAAATATAATACTAAGGATATCAAGGGTTAATGACATAAGACGCATTTTATTTGTTGGGGGTAATTTAGCAGGCATAGGATACAACGCTGCTGATTTTTTTGCTGGAAAAGTTAAGTGGAGTGATTTAATTCATCCTGACGATGTAGGTACTACTTACAGACTATCTCACCTGTATGAAAACAGTATAGACTCATATTCGTTGCAATATCGTGTGCGCAAAGCAAATGGTGAATACAAATGGGTCAGTGATTATACTGTTGTTACAAGAGATGCAAATGGTACTATAATTTTTGCTGACAACTATATTTCTGACTATACAGAGATGAAGGAAAGTTATGATAAAATTAGCTATCATACCAGATGGCAAGATGTTTTCCAGGATGTTCTGTTAGCGCTAAGAGAAAAAGATATAGAACTCTCCTTAAGTATCATATTAGCTAGAGCTGGTGAATATTTAAATATTACAAGAATAATACTAGTAGAAAATCAGCTAAACGATGTAAATGCAGGTAAAATATTAAAGGAATGGCACAGTGTAAATTCTAACATCACAAAACATATGCCCTATGATATTTCAGACTACAAAATTTTGCCAGAGATTGATGAAAACTTAAAAAAAGATGGTTATTGTGTAATAGAATATACAACTGCATCAAAACCATTAAAAATATTTTTAGACAAATTAAATTCTAAAGGTTTAATAATCTGCGCAGTATACATGGGCAACAATATTTATGGAGTAATTATTTTTGATGATTCTGATAGTAATAGAAAATGGTTCTTACAAGATGTGAAGTTCTGTGAAATGATCGCGCATTTTATATCTGAGATTTTTACACAAAAGATTAATGAAGAATCAAGAGCTAGATCTGAGTTGATCATGCACACAATATTAAACAACATCCCCTCATATGTTTATGTAATAGATGTAGAAGATAAGAATCTGTTTTTTGCAAATGATGCTTACATTAAAGATTTCTCGAATGCTGAAATTGGTTCTTCACATCGTAGTATGTTAAGAGAAGCCATCTCAAAAGAGCTAGCGGAGAACTACTCATCAAAAAAACCGACTGCATTTTTTAATGTGGAATTACCTAAATTAGGCAAACGTTTGGGCGTTCATTCAAACACAATAACATGGGTTGACGGATCTCAAAAAATATTATTTACGTGTGTAGATTTGTCAGAAAAATGGCAACATGACCAGTTTGTAGAACGAATAGCTTACTATGATCATCTGACTGGATTAGGCAATAGATACAATTGTGACATAATAATAACTGACGTAGTTGAGGAAGCCGTTAAAACCAAACAAACTGGATATGTGTTATTCTTAGATTTAGATAATTTTAAATATGTTAATGATAAATATGGTCATGATTTTGGTGATGCATTATTAATTGCTTTTGCGAACTTTATAAAAGCGGAGGTAACCCCAGAGTCTAGCTCTGTATTTAGATTTGGAGGAGACGAATTTGTTGCATTAGTGCCAGCATGCAAGGAAAAAGATTTAAAAATAATACTAGATAAAATATTAGATCGAGTTAAAAAACCATGGTTTATAAAAAACAAAAGTTTTATTTGCACACTCAGTATAGGTGTTGCTGAATATCCAAAATTTGGACGTAGCTATAAAGAGTTACTTAAAAAAGCAGATATTGCGATGTACGAAGCAAAACGCACGGGCAAAAATGGCTATTGCTTTTATAGCAAACAACTACCAGATGTTTCTTATGAATTTTCAAGGTTAGAAACATTAATGAGACGAGATATTGATGCTAATTTCCGCGGGTTTGAAGTTTGTTATGTGGTTAATGGGACGGAGGATATTCCAACCAAAGCTAGCGCATTATTAAGTTGGACTCATGAAGCTGGTAATGTGATGTACTACGATGATTTTATATCTGCTGCAGAATATATGGGGTTGATTTTTCCAATCGGTGATTTCATGCTAAAAAAAGCTCTTGAAATGTTGAAAAAGATTAATGATGAATATTCATCAGACTTCAAGATGTCGATTCCTATTACATTAAAGCAATTACAAAATACTGATTTTCCAACGAGATTTGAAAAAATAATTAGCAATTTGAAAGTCGATACAAAAAACATAATTTTTGAGCTGGGGAATGGTAGAGATGTTAATGAATGTATACATATGTTGTATGTAGGAGAACAGATCAAAAACTTGGGAGCCTCTGTAGTCATATATGGGGACGCAAAAATGGCAATGGTAATTCCCCAATATGTAACAGTGAATAAAGAAAAAGATTCTTCTGATTTTGTTGTTATGAATAGCAATTTAACTGAGATGTTTTTCAAAAAAAAGAGTAACAATAGATCAAAACAAGAAAAATAGCAAATTTAAATAGTAATTTACGATAATAAAAATTTCAATGGTTCTCTTTGGCTTTGAACAAACTAATAAATTTTTGCGATAAGCAAAATTTCATGTTGGCCACACGCAAACAATGAACAGAGAATATGTATAGAGGGTTAACAAATTGCAAAACATATAGATAAATTCGCCTAATAAAAAAATAAAAATACTGGATTTTTTAAACAAAAAATGATATAATACATATATTCAAATTAGGAGGATTATTTTATGTCCCTCGTTACAACTACAGATATGTTTAAAAAAGCATATGCTGGTGGTTATGCCATAGGTGCGTTTAACGTAAATAATATGGAAATAATTCAAGGCATTGTTGAAGCTGCAAAAGAAGAGAAAGCTCCGCTTATTCTTCAGGTCTCATCTGGTGCTAGAAAATATGCTAATCCGCTTTACTTAAGAAAATTGGTAGAAGCTGCCATTGAGGATTCAGGTTTACCAATCTGTCTGCATTTAGATCATGGTGATACTTTTGACCTTTGTAAAGATTGCGTTGAAAATGGTTTTACGTCTGTAATGATAGATGCATCCCATCATAGTTTTGCAGAAAATATCAAAATTACTCGTAATGTAGTTGATTATGCACATGATCATGGTGTTGTGGTCGAAGCTGAATTAGGACGTCTAGCTGGAATAGAAGATGCAGTTAATGTATCAGAGGCTGATTCTTCTTACACAAATCCTGATCAAGTACAAGAATTTGTTTCCAAAACAAATGTTGATAGTTTAGCAATAGCAATAGGAACAAGTCATGGCGCCTTTAAATTCAAAGGCGAACCCAAATTAAGATTTGATATTTTGGAAGAAGTAGAAAAACTATTGCCAGGATTTCCAATTGTTTTACATGGTGCATCCAGTGTGCCACAACAGCTAGTGGAAATGATTAACAGATACGGTGGAAACATGCCTGGCGCTAGAGGCGTTCCAGAAGAAATGTTAAGAAGGGCGGCTACAATGGCTGTCTGTAAAATTAATATTGATAGCGATCTTAGAATGGCGGTGACAGGTACTGTTAGAAAATATTTTAATGATAATCCATCGCATTTTGATCCTAGACAATACTTAGGACCTGCACGTGCTGCAATCAAAGAAATTGTTAGACATAAAATTGTAAATGTTCTTGGATGTAATGGCAAGGCATAATTGAAATGATAAATGATGGGCTAAAATAATAATAATTTTAGCCCATCAAAATGTTAATTAATTATAAAAACAAATGCTATAGGATAGGTAGTTTTGTTATACCTAAATTCCCCCCATACATCTCTTCATATGCTATTAATATCGTCTTGCTATTAAGAGATATTACTTTCGAGCTTTTGATATTCTCAGCTATTTTTGTATTTTTAGTTACAGCATAGTTATTGTCTAAACAAACAACGCAAAGTGTATTATAAGTCTTCACAAGCAATGCTATTTTGTTGTCATATGTTTTGCAATCTAATAGGCTATATTTGTCAAAAAATGTAGTGCCTGGTAATGATGAGATTAATTTATTACGATTTATGATATAACACAAATTTGCATTATCTGCTGTTTCTAAAGTCAATAGGAGTTTATCAGATAGTACAAATGTATTAACAAAATTACTTGCCCCAAGAAAAAAACAAACACTAGTATTTGTGTCGAATATCTCAGAATAAAACACTACAAAAGTTGAATTATTTGTAGTTTCAACACATATAAAGCAAAGAGTATTATCATTGAATGCGGGCATGACAGCACACAATTTTTTTTGAGTTATTATTTTTTTAGTATAGCCAGAAAGATCCTTCTCTAAAAATATTATTAAATAGTGGTCGTCATTATTGATAAATACATAATAATGATTTTCCGTTTCAAAAACATCTAACACGTCCCCCTCTGGCAATACTATGCTCGGCTCCAGTTTGTTGCCACTAAATATGAATAATGTATTTACAGAACTTGTAAGTATGCAAAGACATAGATTGTGACTCGAAAAAATGTTAAAATCTGATACGTATTCTACTTCGGTTTTTGACAAAATATCGAGCTCTAAATTTATATTGAATACTATGCAATCAGAATTTCCTGAAACGACAATTAGTACCCCAAAAATAGTAATTTGTGATTTCATATATACTGCATCACAATCCACACTTAAACGAATTGCCTTTTCTATTAGACCATTCTCTAACATTTTAAATACAACTACAGTGTTATGTTCCGTATTAAGATCCCCACCTATTGAATTACATGTTGCTATAAGAATGTGAAAATTTTCAATTGCATGTGAATTGTTGTATACAATAGTTCCATCCACATCAACGGTTTGAGTAAAACCAGAATCTGTTTGAAATTGTGATTGTTTAGGAAATTTGTCATAGAGTGAAATTGGCTGAACATTATTGTTATCTAAAAGTTCTTGATTCATTTCAATTATAATTTCATCATTAGAACTTATTGCGCTTTGGTTCTTCTTATTAAACAAACCTGTCCCATCCGTCCCTCCCGCTATTAAAGCTAGTGCTATGATGGTTATTAATAATACGAAGGCAATTATTTTTGGTGTGTTTTTGGGCATATACCTCCTTAACTTAAATAATTATAACACATAACGATATAACAAAATTATCAATTTATAAAACGACTAAGTAACACAAAATGAGACACATTTTACTGAATTTTGAAAAAGAGGATGTTAAATAGAAATTGATTTAGCGAAGGTGTTTTTTGAATGGTTGATAGCAAATATCAGAAAACTCTAAAAACTGGAGATATTCAATTGTAAAAGTTACAATTGCCCTTTTTGCCACTCAAATGGGTATAGTTGCCATATTTAAAATATAAAACGCTCAACATTAGATAGTATTTTAAGACGATGATTTATATTATTTGAATGTTAATTCTTTTGAAAAATTATAGTTTAATGTAGTTATTATCATTGTAGAGTCAGTATAATTCTCGCATTGTTAATGACACAGACATTTTTTATTATGTTGTAATTTCCAATAACGAGCCCTATTTAAGAATGTTAATAAATAAATGCTTTTAGATTCGAATTAATTTTAAGGGTCTAAATGAGAACGTTTTTTGTCTTAAGTATTTCAATAATCCTAAAGACATTATTCTCTTACCTGTCAAGAGGCGCCGCATACTCTTATCATTTTGACTATAATAAATATCTAACCCACCTTTTACATCTTGAATTGAGATAACACCTTTAATATTATCTTTTGCATTGGTAATAAGGTACAGGGAGGCTTTAAATTATCAACATTTTTAAGTCCAATCGCAGTCATCCAAATTCTATTTTTTGCTTTGACTAGGGCCATTTAACAATATATTCATTAAAAACATCAATTGTAGACAGCACCTTGACAAATTAGGAGTTTAGTTTTAAAACGAACACGTAGGTGACAAGAGTTTCTGCATGAAATTTATGAATATTGCATAAATACAGAGTTCTATAAATTTTGGCGTACCTCTCACAAAGATAAAGACATAAGAAATTTTTACATAAAAATTTTTGGAAACGCAGTTGGTTTAGATGCAATTATTATAACTCTGAACACTTGACTTAAAACTAACTAAATCGCACAGCAAAATAATTTAGAGGATATTCAGAATTTCTTTGACAATTGTGGGTGCTACATTACTATCCGTTGCATGAGGCTGGTTACTATAATACGTAGCATCAATTTCCATTAGTAGCTTTGATGGAGTTAAGTCTTTTTGTTCTAAGACTCTAACACAGCCCCTTTTTTTATAACTCATTGCATTTTCAATTTGATCACCTCTACTACGACCACGTGGCAATGGGATACATAATGTTCTCTTGCCTAAAGCGGCGCATTCTGATAAGCAATTAGCCCCGCCACGCGTCACAATAATATCGGATGCGGCATAAATGTCAGAGATGTTATCTGAATAGGAAATCCCCACGTAGCCATTTTGGATAATTTTCGTATAATCATTCCCCGTTATGTGGATGATATTGTATTTTATAGTTAATTGCTTAACAATAGGATATACTGCATTATTAATGTCTCGAGAACCTGAGCTCCCGCCAATTATTAGAACAATAGGTTTATTGTCAAAATTATATTTTGACTTGATTACTTCAGCTTTTCCATTTAGAATTTCCTGTCTCACAGGATTTCCAATATAAATATCACCTTTAGTTTCCGGGAAGGAGGTTATTATTAATTTTGCAAAAGGTGCCATTACTTTGCTTGCAAGTCCCAATGAAAAATCGCTCTCATGTATAACAATTGGAATTCTAAGCAATCCTGCTGCGATACAAACTGGCAAAGAAACATAACCACCCTTACTAAAAACAATTGTAACATTTTCTCGTTTTAGAATAATAAGAGCTTTTGTTATCCCTATTACAAGTGAACCTGGTATTTTTAAGTTTGTAAAAAATTTCTGACGTTCATATTTCGCGGCTCTCACAGAGAAAAAAGGAATATTAGCAAGAGAGATTAATCGGTTCTCTGGTGATTTCCAACCGAGATATATTATTTTATCAAAGCAGGGCTTCAATTCAGGGATGAGTGCTAAATTGGGAATTACATGCCCGGCTGTTCCACCACCTGTTATAGCAATTACATTCAACGTATTTTCTCCATATGATTTGTTTAAATATTAGTATGTAATTATCTCATTCAATTATGAAAAAACATTAAAGAAGTAGTTTTGCAACGACGTCTATATCCCCAGCACCTAAAATTAATAATTTATCAGCGGGCTTTATGATATCTGAAATTTGTGATGCTAAATTAAGGACATTCTCAAAATAATAGGATTTTATATTTGCGTGCTTAATATGTGCAAATAATTCAGCTGCGCTAATTCCATCTTTTGGCGTTTCCCTTGCTGAATATTCCTTAAAAATGAAAACCATATCTGCACCTGCAAAAGAAGAAATAAATTCATTTAATAGATATTTAGTTCGTGAGAATGTATGCGGTTGAAAGACACATATTAATTTATTATGTGGGAGATTAATAACAGAATTTATAACTGCTGTTATTTCCGTTGGGTGATGAGCATAATCAACGATTATTGTGGCGCCATTAAACGCTGTGTATGTTTCAAATCTGCGCTCAATTCCCTGAAAAGATTCTAACCCATGTTTTATGTGGTCATAAGAAATATTACATGCTCTGCATGAAGCATATGCTGCAAGAGCATTGCAAAGATTATGATAACCTGGAATCTGTAATTTAATCGACATGATATGCGATTTATCGTATATATCACCTGAAAAACATCCATTTGAATTCAATTTAGAGTTTTGAAGTGAAAAGTCTGTGCACTTAGATGACCCAAAGGTTAGGATGTTAATATCTGCAGGAAACTTAGATTTGACGTCTAAAATTGTTTTATTTACGTAGTAGTTAGACTGCGCATTTATTATGAGAGTGCCATTTTTTTTTATACCAGAAATAAAACGATCGAATGATTCATACACAGAATATAGGTTCGGATAAGTGTCTGGATGATCGTACTCAACGTCTAAAACAACAGCGATACATGGATTAATGTCTAAAAAAGCCCTCTTATATTCACAAGCCTCAGTAATGAAATAATCTGTCCCTCTGTATATTAAATTCCCAAAATTGGATTTAAGAAAGCCACCGATATGAGACGTGAACGATAAGCAAGCCTTGAGAAAAATGTTAGAAATCATGCCTGTCACTGTCGTTTTTCCATGAGTGCCAGCAATGGCCATCACTCTGTCAAAGTTACTAGACACAACAGACAAAAACTTGCTTCGTGATAAATGGTTGATTTTATGGTGGCGTGCATATTCGAGCTCTTTATTACAATTATCAATAGCGGTTGAGTACACCATTAAATCCGCGGATTTAACTAAATCGAGGTCATATCCAATTGATATTCTTGCACCCCATTGGTTCAATTGTGCTACAGAATCCGAATATTTTGAATCGGATCCAGTCACTTTCTTTTGTTGGAGGATCATCAGTTTTGCTAAGGACGACATGCTTATGCCGCCTATACCTGTAAAATGTATTTGCTTTATATCATTTAGGTTTAGCATTTATATATTAATATGCAGTAGCTACTTGAATGTTTACAAATATGTAGAAATAATTAAATATAATCAATAGTTTTATAACAATTTGGAGATGTTCTTTTATTCTAAATTATTTTTATAAGCCTCGTTTAAGTTTAATCGAAATGTACAACAATAGATATTCAAAAATAATACAATTTACCGAAAAGTGAACATAAAATAATGATTGAACAAATTGCTTTCAATTCAAATGTCTAAAATTAAAGAATCTTAAATGAACTCCTAGATACTACATTTGGATTTTATGGATACTAAATCTGTGACTATCACAATTTTAACGGTCTTTAGCATTATCAGAATATCTCACATAATGCATATGAGAGTGGCAATTTTTTAACTAGTCATAATCAGTCATAATATATTGTTATACTAGAATTATATGGCAACTTTGGTTGCTTTATGTAATTCATAACAGTTAATAATAATATTCCTTAAGTAGTATTGATTTAAAAAAATGTCGATTACAGATACTATCAAACCTATATAGTTGCAGGAATCATAGAAATTCACATTCATAAATGCATATGCCGCTTAAAAAAAATTAGTTTAAAATAGATGAATACGTTTAACTTAAAAAAACGCGCAGCAACTTAATGACATAAGATAATTAACTTTTGTTTATAATTTGTCCTAAAATTATTTTATTTTATGTATTTTGTTTGCAAAAGCCTTCAAATTATATTAAAATATAATTAAGTGATTATTATACAAGATGCGTATGTTTTATTGGCTATATCACCTGGTTTACTTTGCTTTAAAAATATAAAAAATGGAGTAGCTTTGTGAAGGAATCTACTATGGATGATAGCCTTAGCACAATAAATAACGAGCTGGAAATCGAATGGTAAATTAGAATTAGCGGCTTAAGTAGAAAAAAGTGCAAAAGGTTAAAAAATCAATGTTTATTCTTTACAATTAAATCTATAATTAAATATTTTAATCCACATATAAAATGGATGAAAGGAGCAAAATAAAATTTGTAGACTCTTGATAGTGCCTGAATTTATTTTAGTGGATTAAAGCCCCTTATGAACAAATAATGTAGGGCTAAATTTTCTAAACAGACATTCTAAATAATAAAATGTCAAAAGGCACTTTAGCACATAATTAATAAGACAAAGGTATCATAGTATCTTAATTTTGTTGTGAACCAAAGGTCTCGCATCTGCAGACAGAGCTCAAAACATCTAGGAAACATTATTATTTGTATTGCGCATAGAATTCACTTCATTAAATGTGTTTGCAATGGTCAATTTCATATTTAGAAATACAGTCGTTTTTAGCTACAAAAAAAGTTGTTTTAATACAATATGTACTGATGCTCGACAGCTATAACCATTTTTGAGTCAAGAGCTAAAAATTCTTTATTATCTAAAATTAAGGGTGATTTTAAATTTCTAAAAACTAAACGCAATATATGATGGTAATACTAGAAAGGCTAGTTGATAAATATTAATAATCTATCAAAAGAATATAGCGATACAAGAGGCATGAAGGGATTTAAAAGTTTTTAAAAAGACTTAGAATCTAACTTTGTCTTATGCAGACATCTTTACATCTTTGCAGAACGCGGCTTGTACGGTATTAACGCTATGTTTTAAGGTAGCAAATAGACTAATTTGTTAATAAAAGCACAAGAACTAAAAGTGCTCATGCTAAATTCTTAATTTATTCTAACGATGTAATTGGATTAATGCTAATGATGCGCTTTTGATTTATTAACCTCGCAAGGTAGAATGATAATCACAATAAGGAAAAACAATAATGTATGATAATTTTGAATTTTCTAAAAATATACAATTAATATTTTCGCAATATGAGGGGCATTCGTTGTGAGCAAAATATATACAATCTCTGATGTTGCAAAATCACTACCTAAGAGCAAAAACAAGAAGAGTTCTTTATGGGTAAAAGTATTTGTAAGGCCCATATCCTTTCTTTTTACGACGTTGTTTATAAATGTTGGGTTTTCGCCTTGGATCGTTTCTATTTTATCAGCAATGATTGCTGTCGCAGGCTGTGTTTTTTTAACTGTTCCTATCATTTCCTTTAAAATAGTAGGCGTTGTTTTAATAGAGATGTGGCTAGTAATGGACTGTGTTGACGGGAATATAGCGCGCGTTAAAAAGCAATCCTCTAAAATGGGTGAGTTTATTGATGCGTTTAGTGGTTATTATCTATGTGCATTCGTTTATCTTTCTATAGGATTAGCGGCTTTTCACTCCTCCAAAATACTGCTAATAGATAATTACATTTTTATAATTCTAGGGGCCATTGCCTCTATCTCAGATATATTAGCAAGATTAATACATTCCAAATATCTAAATTATACTACAAGTTCTACTTCACTGACCCCGAATGCCACTGCCAACAAAAAGAGTTTTTCATATATTAGATTGCGCATCGAAAAGGAATTAGGGATTTCCGGGCTTTTTATGCCATTTTTAATAGTAGCCTTGATTTTCAATATTTTTGATATAATGCTACTTTTTTATCTGGCTTTTTCTATGGGTGGATTATTTATTACATCTTTATATTATGCTCTAAAATCAAAAGTTAAGCCACTTATAATTTTTGACACTACAATTTGCTTAGGTAGGTTTGATAAATTAAATGCTGATACTATTAATATATTAAACCAGATTAAAACACATTCACGAAAATTAGTTGTTTGCATTTTATCTGATGAATTGTTAGATACTAACAAGTACATGATGTCTATAGATGATCGGATCAAAATACTTTCTGCTTTAAAATATGTTGATCAAGTGATATGTCTAAATACACCGCACTTAACTGTTCCAATTGATGCATATTACGTTATGCCAGATATAAACCAAAACAACTTGCCAAAGGAATTAAGAAACACCTTATTAAAAAAGAAGCCTTATGTAATAGATAAAAATGTTATTACAAATCTTGATCATTTAAATTTTAATGCCACAGACAACTTGATAAATGGAGATTCTATAAATAAGAAATACAAGATTGGTTTTGCATCAGGGACATTCGATCTTTTTCATATAGGGCATTTAAACATAATAAAGCGAGCTGCTGCTCTTTGTGAATATCTAATCATAGGGGTTAAAACAGATGAGTTTTTTGTAAAACTGAGGAAGGAGCCAACTGCTTTAAGCTACGAAGATAGATGTGCCGTTGTTATGGGAATTAAAGGCGTAAACGAAGTGGTGCCTATTCATGATTATAATAGATTGCTACTTCTAGGAAAATACAAATTTGATGCAATTTTTGTAGGTGATGATTGGAAAGGAAACGAAAACTGGGATCACACTGAGAAAATTCTATCATTAGTGGGTGTAGAAGTAGTTTGGTTAGAACGAACCGAAGGCGTTTCAAGCTCAGTTTTGAGAGAGCGAATAAAACAGCTAAATGGAGGGACTATTGGAAACGACTAAATACAATATCCCCGAAAAATTTAATCCTGGTTTTTCTATTGTAGTGCCGACGAAAAACAGACTTCACGCACTTGAAAATTTTATGGGATCACTAGAAAAACAACATCCATCTGATTTTTTGTTAATAATTGTTGATCAAAGCGAAACACCAATAAATCATTTTTTTTACACAAATTTTCTGAGCATACCAATTCTGTATTGTTATGCACCAGAACTCGACGGATTAACTGCCGCAAGAAATGCATCATTAAAGCACATCCAGGGTGAATATACTTTTATGTTTGATGATGACATAATTTTAACGGATAATTGCATAATCGATGTACTCAATAAAATGGAAAAATATCCTGAAATCGTGGCAATATCAACTAATATACAAGCAAGGATTCCTGATTCGAAGATTAAAGCTTCTATGAAAAACTTTACTAAGAAAGGGGCTTTTAGTATAAAAAGAAAAGATTTGCCTAAGTCTCAGATAGAATTATATACAAAAGATAATTTAATTGCAACATATAAAATATCTGGATGCACGACTTGCTTCCGTAGCGTGATATTTAAGGAATTTTCATTTTCTGACGAGCTTTATTCATATTGTTTAGGCGAGGATTATGATTTTTCGTATCGAATCTCAAAAAAATATATCGTTGCTAGGTGCATATCTATATCTGTAATACATAATCACGATACGACTGGTCGGTTTAATTATGAAAAAGATTATGATTCAAGAATTTGTTTTTATAAATGGTTCTATGACAAAAATGTTGATAAAACAGTATCCAATCGCTTTTCTTATATGCTTCTTATTTTAGGCGTTTATATAGATGCTATTATAAAATCAATTCGACTATTTAATTTGGCACCATTAAAGGGCGTGAGAAAAGGTAAAAAGAAAATAAAAACTGGCTTCGTTGGGGCCTACTGCATTAAGCATAAAAAGGAGCCTATTTAGCATGCCAAAAATACTAGAAGTTTTGCCGGCCCTTGGCCACGGTGGCGCAGAAATAATGATTCTAAATTTAATAAACTCTATAAAATCTAACGATGTGCAGATTGATTTTCTTGTGAATGGGAATGAAATCGGGCCTTTAGAAGAATCTATCAAGCTTAATCACCACAACATATATCACATTTCTGATCAGTTGTACTATAATATACCAAAGTATTATTCGGCACTAAAAAAAATCATGCTTGATCACGGACCATATGATATTGTGCATAGTCATCTTAATTATTTAGGTGCTTTTGTGATGAGTGCGGCTAAAAGTCTTAATATCCCAGTCAGAATATGTCACAGTCACTGTACAGATTTTTCTTTTAAGCATAGATCGCTTCTTCATAAGTGCATGTTTTATCTTATGCGTCACTTCATGAATTCAAAATCAACCAGGAAATTAGCTTGTAGTAAGCAGGCAGGGATTTCTTTGTTTGGAAAATCTAAGTCGGATGATGTTTGTGTTCTAAACAATTCAATAGATGCTGAAAAGTTTGCAGAAGAGTTAAGTCTTGTAGAGCGGGCAAAACTAAAAGAAGAATTTAATATACCTTGCGATGCTTTTGTTTTAGGGCAAGTAGGCAGATTCATCCCGCTAAAAAATCATTCTAAAACATTGCGTGTCTTTAATGAGATTTTAAAAATAAACCCAAACTCACATTTAGTGTTAGTAGGTGACGGTCCACTTTTGACACAAATAAAATCACAGGCTGAGGAACTAAACATATCAGACTTCGTTACATTTACTGGTGGTCGTAACGATGTATATAAAATTTTGAAGATCCTCGATGTTTGTATTTTACCTTCGCTCCATGAAGGTTTCCCTCTTGTTCTAACAGAAGCGCAAGCAGCAGGAGTTAAGTGTGTAGTAACAGATACTATAAATAAAGCGATTAACTTTTTTGATATGATTACGTTTATTCCATTCTCCGAATCCGATCAATATTGGGCACATGAATGTCTAGATAACACCAAGAATTATCCTGATCCTTGTGTTCGTGTTGAATTGTTAAAGAGATTGTGTTATGATATACAGACCAACGTAGAGGTGTTAAAGGAAATTTATGGTATTACCAGATAAATATTCTCGATTGATTAGAAGTAAGCTAGAATACTATAAGGTTATGACAACTTTAACGCTTCTTTGTTTTGTTGTGGTGGTTTCCATATACTATTTCACATACAAAGACATTGTTTTGGAAAAAACCCACTATAATATGATGGGTTACTTTGGTTGGATTTTAATTTTTATTTATATTGTTTCATGGAAAAAAGTAACGGGCGAATACTTGTCCATCTATATGTTATTCGCTGCATTTCTATTTTTGTTTTGTTATGGTCAAGCATTATTCTATCCATTCAATGTTATAGAGTCAGTGCGAGATGTTTTTAATTCATATTGGGCTAGTGCGGATTATCTATTTCCTTCAGAATATTTTTCATTGTTGTGTTTTGTGACTTTTCATTTTGGTGCAATTATGATTGTAAATGAAAAAGCCGTTTTGAGAACTCATGATGTTGTGTTTGCTAAGGATTCAACAGCCCCTGTACAGTCAACTGTAAGAAATAAGGCTATACTTCAGGCTGGAGTTATTTGCGCTATAATTTCTGCTGTGCCGTTTGCAATTATGTGCTACTATAACTTTAAAGCTGTACAAAGTAGTGGATATGGACAATCAATCCTATATGATGCCAATAGTTTAAATAGGATTATTACTATTTTAGATAATATTTTTGTGCCAAGTCTATTTTGCATATACATCCAGATTTTAAAAAAGAAAAAGCTTAAGCTCCTATTTCTTGCCTCGCTTGCTCTTATAGTTTTGTTCCAATTACATATTGGAACAAGAGGAAATGCAATGGTTATCGTGCTGGGGCTTGTATTAATCGAACATTTTTACGTTAAACCGTTTAAAGGTAAGAGATTACTTGCTTTTATAATTGTGAGTTATTTAGCCCTTGTTACCGTGTCAGGAATTGGCAAAATACGAACACTTTCCAACAGAGATTTTCAAGGGACAATTAATGCTATCTTTTCGAGTTTCGTAAACGTTGACTATCTTTTTGAGACAATTACAATGTTTGGGAAGCAAATACAAACCTTAATGAAGACTATGGAAATTGTGCCTTCAGAATATCCATATAGATACGGGACTGGCTATCTTTGGGGTACTACAACAATTATACCAAACCTCGGATTCTGGGATGTTCATCCTGCGGATGCATATGCAGGATTTGACTCATGGCTTACAGAAGTTGCTGGGCTTGTCGGCTACGGCTCAGGATATGCGATGACGACAGAGGCATATATTAATGGTGGGATGTATTTTGGGATGCTTTTTTTAGTGCCGCAAGGCATGTTTGCTAGTGCAGTATCAACTAGATTAAACAAGCAAACTATTCGAGAAAGGCCGGACATTGCTTGTCTTGCTTTCCTTATTGCATTGCCTCTTATGACATTACCACGTCAAATATACACATATATTTTTCGGCAAATAGTCTACTATGCAGTATCAATATTTCTGCTCACAAAATTTATTTACGCGAATTACAAAAGTCGGAAAAGCATACAACAGGCCAGTAAATAAAAACGCTTAAATTTAATAGGCTTATAACTATTAATATTAACAATAGGTGCTTTCTAATGATACAACACAATGACAAAGAAACTCTTAAACCGGAGCAAGAATATCCATTAATACGTACCGTGGTTGATCAAGATTTGGCAATAGCTAAAAATTCTCCCAACACCACGGAAAATGTGGATGATCAGAGTTTGAAATATCTAAATCTAGAAGATTCTAAAAACGATGAGTTTTGTTTAGAAGCTAATTTGAGCTCTGACACATCTGACAGTACTACTGATAAGAATATAAATGAAATAGATACAAGCACTGTAAAGGATAAAAGTGCAAAGAAAAATGTAGTTTTTAATGTATTATATAAACTAACGTTGGCAATCCCTCCATTAATTTTAGTGCCGTATCTTGCCAGAACTTTAGGCCCCTCAAAGTTAGGAGATTATGAATTTATTGTATCCATATCACAATATTTTTCATTATTCGCAGGCTTAGGTGTCGCATATTATGGGCAAAGAGAGATAGCAAAACATCGAGGGGACAGGGGCACACAGACTAAAGTTTTCTTTGAAATTATTATATTTAGATTTATATTCGTTTTAATATCTCTATTAGTTGATGTAGTCTTGATTTTATCTAATGTTTATGGGGCGAGAACCATGCTAATGTGGTTTTGCCTAATTCGTGTTTTTTCTGTGGGATGTGATATATCATTTATGTTCACAGGAAATGAAAATTTTGCTATATTTTTTGTGCGCAATTTAATAATAAGAAGCATATCACTGTTTGCAATAATTTATTTTGTTAAAAGTGAAGATGACCTATTAAAGTATGCTTTAATTGTGGCATTAGAGGCGGTAATTACAAATGCTTCTATAATCCCATATCTTAAAAAATATTTATGCCGGTTTAAAGGAAAACTTAAAATTTGGTCTCACGCGACGGCAATCTTTAGATTGTTCATTCCTTCTTTAGCAGTAAATTTGTATACTACAATCAACAAAACGGCAATAGGTTTAATAAAGTTAACAGAAGACGTAGCTTATTTTACCCAAGGGGAAAAAATTATATCAATGTGTCTCGTGCTAATCACCAGCATAACCCCAGTCTTAATTCCTAGAATGGTAAAAGCTTATAAATCTAAAAACAGCACACAAGCAAATCAATTTATTCAAAAAAGCCTTAAATTCATGTTCTTTATAACTGCCCCTTTAATGTTTGGAATAATTGCAATTTCAAGAATATTTGTGCCCTTTTTCTTGTCAGAATCGTATAATCCTACAATTATTGTTTTAATGATCCTCCCCTTTGCAATATTCCCACTTGTTATCAGCAATGTATTAGGAATGCAATATCTAATTCCTTCAAATAAAGATAAGGAATTCTCAGTTAGTATAGTAGCTGGTGCTATAACGAGCATTTGTTTGTCCATTTTATTAACCTATTTATGTGGATTTATAGGTACTACAATTGCATATATTTTGACGGAAATATGTGTTACAGTTGTTCAGATGTATTATGCAAAAAAGGATATTTCACCAATTCAAATTTTAAAATACTCAGTGAAATATTTAATCGTAGGATTTATCATGTTTGTGGGAGTTTTTGCTACTTCATTCATCATGAAACCCAACATCACAGGTGTTTCTCTATTAATATTAGAAAGCGCTATGATTTATGTGCTGGGAATGATTATAACAAAGGATGAAATATTTCTCGAAATATTAAAGATGATGAAAACGGTTTTTAGAAGAAATACAATTAAGAAGCAGCAATGAAAACTTCTAAATATGTGCTTAAATAATTTGGGCATGCCTCTAACTAATATGCCTGTTTTAAGAGCATTAGTTTTCAATTTAAGATCATTGTGCTTAATCATAAAGTGATCATGTTAAGACATATCATGATGCTATTGCAATATCATGATGCTAAAAAAATTTGGATATTACATTATCTATTTATCCCGTAGTTTACTATTTCCATATCAAATTTTGATGTATTTTTATGTGTCAGATAAGATTGTTTGATATTTATGTAAAAAAAAATAATACTTTACAGGTTCAATTTTTTGCAAGGCTTTTTCTAATGAATAGAGTAAAAATTTTATATGCGGGTGACATTCTCTAATTTTGCATAGAGCTGTTGCATTTCTTTTATAACTACAGTTGAATCAAACATTTTTATTTTTTCCATATTATGTTCCCCCATTTCTTTTGCTAGTGCTGTATCTTTTAATATGGTATTGATTGAATTTGCAAAGCCATCATCATCATTTGGGTCTAATAAAATACCACCATTAGTGTCTATCAGATCTACGTGACCTCTTATGTCTGACGCAACAACAGGTAGTCCAGATGCCATTGCCTCCATCATAGAGCAGGGCAATCCTTCTTGTAAAGACGAGCTAACAAAAACATCAGCCTCTGAATAAAAAGGTATCATTTGACTTTGATAACCAGTAAATATTATCCTGTCACTAATTGTAACACCTACGGTTTTAAGTAATTTGTAAAGCAACGGGCCACCACCACAAATAACAAGCACAGCCACAGGGTCTATTTTTTGTAGTGCATTGATTAGTGTGATATGATTTTTGCGTGATATGCATTCTCCTACAGTCAAAATTATTTTTTTATTACTTAGAATATTGTATTGTTCCTTTATTGTATTTTGTGACTTAGAAGCGTTAGAATAAATAGCAGTGTTAATTCCAATACCATTAATTTTGCAGATCATTGAATCATTAGTTCTTAATTTAAAATTTTTAGCGGCTATAAAATCTTCATTGTTCATAGTTATTAATAAGTCCGTCTTTAGCGCTAAAAATCGCTCTATACTACCATATAGAAAATTATTAAATCTTGAATTTCCAGAAAAAAAGTGGAATCCATGGGCAGTATAAATAATTTTTTTACAATATTTATGGCCTGCTAATCTACAAAGGGCACCACCGACTGGTTCATGACAATGTAAAATATCATAATGGTTTGTCTTAATCAATTTCTTTAGTTCATAATAAGCCTTGATGTTTTGTAGTTTAAAAGGGCGTCTACTAAAATGTAGCTTGTGCACCGTTATATTAAGCGCGGCTTTAATATTATCAAAATAATCACCAGTTTTAGAACAAGCGCATTCAACTATATAACCGTCTTCCATCATTGCTTTAATATGGGGTTGCAGAAAATGCCATATCATAGAATCGGTAGTTGTTACAAATAAAACCTTTCCTTTGATTGTGTTAGGTTTATTAGTTATATAGTCAACTCCGATCGAATCATTAGAAATGACAGTTGATTCATTTCCAGTGAAGTTATCTTGCAATACTGTATTATTTATCATAAATCCCCTGATGTTATTTAGATTAAATATGATTTGGTACAAGGCTTTAATTGTGATAAAAGCATTGTTAGATTTGAGGTTTATATTTTAACAGATTTATAAAAAAATAGCTAGAAAAAGCAAAATGATAGAGCACATAAAAGAGTTAACAGCGAGCGTTAAAAATTATTTACTTCATTCTGCCAGAAATTTAACATATTTTTCTAAATAACCTGTCAGGCTTTTTTTCTTTTCTATCTGCGTTGTTTTAATTCTATTGTTCATTTCTAATTCGGATACATCAAGATGAACAGACAAATTCTTTAAATCAATTTCTATGACATCACCATCTCTAACAAATGCTATTGGTCCACTGCGGGCAGCTTCGGGTTTCACATGACCAATAGCGAATCCACGTGTAGCGCCTGAAAAGCGCCCATCAGTTATCAGTGCCACTGTTTTATCTAAACCCATACCAGCTAAAGCTGAAGTAGGTAAGAGCATTTCACGCATTCCAGGTCCGCCGATTGCCCCTTCATAGCGTATAACTAAGACAGTATTTTCTCTAATTTTTCCTGACATTATAGCTGAATATGCATCATCTTCAGAATTATATACTGATACTGTCCCTTTAAAATTGCTTATAGAAGAATCAACAGCACTACGTTTAATTATACACCCTCCTGGGGCTATATTACCAAAAAGCACACAAAGTCCCCCATTCTTAGCATAAGGATCAGTAAATTTATGAATTACACTATAATCTTTAACGTGTATTGATTTAATGTTATTACCAATTGAATCCCCAGTGACGGTAATTACATTTGGATCAATTAACGCATTTAGTTCATTCATGACTGCATAGATTCCTCCAGCACGATGGAGGTCTTGGACATGATGTTTGCCAGAAGGAGCGAGTTTACATAGTGTTGGTGTTTTGTTGCTGATAGAATTAATGATATTTAAATTGAGTGATAAATTGCATTCCTTAGCAATAGCTTCTAAATGTAGAACAGTGTTAGTTGAACAACCAATTGCCATATCTGTAGTCAATGCATTCAATATAGATTTTTCACATATTATATCTCTTGCGGTTATATTGTTTTTAAGCAAATCAAGTATTGTTTCACCAGCGATCTTCGCTAATCGTCTGCGTTCAGAAAATACGGCGGGTATAGTTCCATTGCCTTTTAAGGCAATCCCAATTGCTTCACATAAGCAATTCATAGAATTTGCTGTAAACATACCTGAACATGATCCACAAGTGGGACATGAGATGTCTTCAAGCTCATCAAGCTCAGCTCTTGTAATTTGTCCTGTTGCACATGCTCCAATACCTTCAAACACTGAATTGAGATCGGTCTCCCCATGTTCAATTGTATCTACAGACAACATTGGGCCTCCTGAGATAAAAATGCTTGGGAGATCTAGTCTTACAGCCGCCATGAGCATGCCAGGGACAATTTTATCGCAATTAGGGATGAACACAAGCGCATCAAATCGATGTGCTCGCACCATGCATTCGATGGAATCCGCTATTAAATCTCTTGAAGCAAGGGAATATTTCATCCCAGCATGACCCATTGCAATCCCATCACATATTGCTATTGTATTAAACTCAAAAGGGACGCCCCCTTTAGCAATGACACCTTGTTTAACAGCTAATGCAATTTTGTCTAAATCAACGTGTCCAGGCACGATATCATTATGAGAATTAACAATCCCAATGAACGGTTTTTGGATGTCGCTATCTGTTAGCCCAGTAGCCTTTAATAGTGCTCTGTGTGGGGCCCATTTTGCACCAGTTTTAAATAAATCACTATTCATGAAGTATTAGTCTCTCTTAATATTTAAATTCATTTTTTCTCTCAGCGATTTGCCAATGGTCTCTATTAATGAATTAGATGCATCCTCACGCATTTTGTTAAAATTAGGTCTACCCGACTTATTTTCATTTATCCATCTAAGAGCAAATTTCCCGTCTTGTATATCAGATAGAATTTTCATCATGGCTTGTTTTGATTTTTCATTTATTACTCTATCACCTGAAGTATAATCCCCATATTCAGCAGTGTCACTGATAGAATATCTCATGTATGAAAAACCACCTTGCGCTATCAAGTCAATGATGAGTTTCATTTCATGGACGCACTCAAAATAGGCGCTTTCAGGTTGGTATCCTGCCTCAACTAAGATATCAAAGCCAGCCTTCATAAGGGCAGTTACGCCACCACATAGTACAGATTGTTCTCCGAACAGATCTGTTTCTGTTTCCTCTTTAAAAGTAGTTTTAAGAATACCTGTGCGCGCCCCACCTATCAGGCATGCATATGCTAAGGCAGTTTGCAGTGCGTGGCCTGTTGCATCATTGTATACTGCGACCAAATCTGGAACGCCACTTCCAGACAGAAATTGAGATCGAACTGTGTGACCTGGTCCCTTAGGCGCAATCATAATCACATCAATTTCATCGGATGGGACAATTTGTTTATAATGGATATTAAATCCATGAGCGAAAGCTAACGTTTTGCCTGAAGTGATATAGGGTCTAATTTCATTTTCGTATATAGATGCTTGCTTCTCATCATTTATTAAAATCATAATGAGATCCGCTAATTTAGTTGCTTCCATTACAGAATATACCTTAAAGCCAGCTTCAGTTGCACGGATAGCGGAGGGTGAACCCTCATATAGACCTATTATCACATGAACCCCACTGTCGCGCAGGTTCAATGCATGAGCATGTCCTTGACTTCCATACCCGATTATAGCCACGATTTTATCTTTTAAATATGAAATATCACAGTCATTCTCATAGAATAGAGTTGCCATTTTTACCTCCATGACATATTTAATTTTTAATAGCAATGCATTCAATTTCAACGAGTGCATTTTTAGGGAGTGCTGCTACTTCAACAGTACTTCTTGATGGATACGGTTCAGCGAAGAATTTAGCATATATTTCATTCATCGCAGAAAAATCAGATAAATTTTTGAGAAATACCGTGGTTTTCAAGACATCATTGATAGTAAGTTGTTCTGATTCCAGAATAGCACTAATGTTATTTAATACTTGTGTGGTCTGTTCTTGTATTCCTTCTTTTAACAAACCAGTCTTTGGATCTATTGGTAATTGACCAGATAAAAACAATAATGACCCAGCTTTAATGCCTTGTGAGTATGGACCAATTGCTTCTGGCGCATTACTCGAATAAACAGCTTTTTTCATAAAACATGCTCCTTAAAAATAATTAATTTTAGTTATTGTTTGATTTAGTTATTAAAGATACCTGACCGCGATCTAGAATTGTTAAGCCTGTCCTAGACAGCTCAATGATGCCAAATTTTTCAACGTATCGTATAAATGCATTTAGCTTATCTTCTTCTCCTGTAATTTCAACAATTAATGACTCTGGAGCCATGTCTACTACTCTGCCCCTGAATATATTTATTGCTTCTAATAATTGACCCCCGCTTTCTGGTGAATGAGTGATTTTAACTAACATCAATTCTCTTGAAACTGAATTGAATGGATCTGCTCTTTCTGCTGCTATCACATCAATTAATTTGCGTAGTTGCTGTAGTAGTTGATCTAAAAGCGATTCGCTACAATCTACTACAATAGTCATTCTAGAAATGCTAGGCTTCTCAGTACAGCCAACACTAAGATTTTCAATGTTATAGCCTCTGTTTGCAAACAGACCAGCTACACGCGTTAGCACGCCATAGTGGTTATGGACCAGGAGGAATATAGGATGTTTTTTTGAATTCATAATATTTTCTACTACCTTATAATTATATCATTAATTGTACCATTTGGAGGTATCATTGGAAAAACATTTTCATCTTGATTAATAAGACAATGTATCAAGACAGGTTTGTCAGTAATTTTATTAGTTTTGGTTAATGCAACCGTCAATTCATGTACATTCATCACTTTAAAGCCAACGGCTCCAAAGGATTCCGCTAATAGAACATAATTAGTTTTTCGATCTAGTGCGGTTTGGGAATAGCGTTTTTCATAAAACATAGTTTGCCATTGTCTTACCATACCCAATGCATTGTTATCTAAAAGGATTATTGTTAATGGCATATTGTAGGTCACGGCAGTTGCGAGCTCATTCAAATTCATGTGAAAACTACCATCACTTGTAATTAACACAACACGTTGATTGTTTGATGCAACACAAGCCCCGATTGCAGCTCCGAATCCAAATCCCATTGTTCCCAATCCACCGCTAGTAAGAAATGAACGTGGTTTTGTAAAGCCATAGTATTGTGCGGTCCACATCTGATGTTGGCCGACATCGGTAGATACAGGTGTTTCACCTAACACAGAGCGGACTGATTCAATTATTGATTTTGGTGTCAGGCTATTATTTGAAGTCCATAATAGATTTTCATGACTATTTTTAAGTTTAGTAATATGATTAAGCCAGGATTTGTTTTTGTTTTCTGGTAACAACTCTAAAATCGAGTCCAGTATTTCTTTGACATCACCTATTAGGAATTCATCAACTAGAATGTTTTTGTTAATTTCTGCTCTATCAATATCAATTTGTAATACTTTACATTGTCTTAAGAATTTATCTTTATTACCTGTAGCTCTGTCAGAAAACCTAACCCCAATTGCTATTAGTAAATCACAATCATACAATGCTTTAGTTGCTGCGTATCTACCATGCATTCCCGCCATGCCTAATGCCAAATCATGATCGTATGGTATTGCAGTAACTCCCATTAAACTAGAAGAAACAGGGGCACTAATTTTTTCAGCAAATTTTAATAAGGTTGCGGTTGCTCCTGAAATTAGGACGCCACCGCCTGCATATATATAAGGTCGTTTAGATTTTAATAATAAGCTGATAGCATTGTGCAAATCTATTTTAATTGTTTTTGCGGGCATGCTATATTCAAAATTTTGGTTATAATCGGCTAATTCCTGTTGTACATCTTTTGGAATGTCAATTAGCACAGGCCCTGGTCTATCTGAAGTGGCAATATAAAAAGCTTCTCGGACTACGCGCTGAATATCGCACGCAGATCTTAATGAATAACTATGTTTTATGATTGGCATTGTGATACCAACTATATTTACTTCCTGAAAAGAATCCTTTCCAATTAAAGCGGTAGGAACATTGCCTGTTATTGTAATTAGCGGGACACTATCTAAGAATGCTGTTGCAATTCCAGTTACTAAATTCGTAGATCCAGGCCCAGACGTCGCAATAACAACTCCAGGTTTTCCTGAGTATCTAGCATAGCCATCTGCTGCATGTACTGCACCTTGCTCATGAGCTGTAATATAGTGAGTTATTTTAGTAGCATTCTTATATAGCATGTCATAGATATCCAAAACGCTACCGCCTGGATATCCAAAGACTTTATTAGCCCCTAATGCTATCAATTCACGTATTAATATTTCAGCCCCTGTTAATTTCATTCTAACTCCATAAAAAGTTTTTGGTTATAATATATTAAAAAGGCTCCTAGGTTAATGCCTAGGAGCCTTTGGTAAATCAAATAATATTAATTTTATCAAATCGCTTTAGGCATTAAGTACTGATCCTTGTCTATGACGACAAGAATTAGAACTATTACGAGTAATATAACGATTGAATAAAAATACAATTCGAACATGCTATTTCCTATTTATTTTATAATTCATTATACATTCAATTTACAAAAAGGTCAACAAATATCATTGAATAAAAGAAGTAAAAATAAAGTAATTATGGAGTCAAGTCAAAAATAAACAGTTCTAGCACGCATTTTTCATTGTATTACATTTATAGTTTGCATTAAAATATATTATAGCATTAAAATATAAACAGTTATTGAAAAACCCAGAATTGTTTTAAATGCATAGAGAGATCTTTAAAAGATCTGTGTTATCTAAAAAAAAGAAAAATATGACCATTCATAGAGGCCAAAAGTATACATCATAAGTATTTTGCTATGTTGACATATCAAAATTTTAGACAGAAATTAAATAATGCGATGGTACAGCTAGTCTTAACTCACTGTCCTCAGTTAATTAGATATCACACATTACTTGATTGTCTTAACTATATATGGTATAATAAATAAGTATGATTATGATAAAATATTGCAAATATGTATTTAATCATTTACGTGCTGTTTAAGTTGAACGAAAGGAGCAAAAGCATTAGTGAAAACATTTTTTATGGATTCTTTTGACAGAAAGAAGATACATGTTTGTTTATGGGATGATGTTGATAACGTTAAAGGGTGTGTAGTTATTAGTCATGGTATGGCAGAACATGCAGAAAGATATAACGATTTTGCAGTATTCTTGAATGCAAACGGTTATGTAGTAATGGCTGATGATCATCGCGGACACAAAAATAATTTTGCTGGTGCAAAAGGGATAGTAGAAGGTGATTCGTTCTTTCAGACGGTGAGGGACATAAAGGATCTTGTTGACTTAGCTAAACAACAATACTCTGAAAACATAGTTTTATTGGGGCATAGTTACGGTAGCTTTTTAAGTCAACGGTTCTTGGAAATCTATTCTCAAGACATAAAAGGATGTATATTATCTGGCACAGCTTATATGATCTCCCCATTAATATCGTTTGCTAGAAAGATCGCAGATTTACAAACACTGTTATTTGGTCCTGACAAGATTGCATATTTTATAAACAATTTAAGTTTTGGTGCGTATAACAAACAATTCAAAAATGATTCTTTGGAGTTTTCGTGGCTATCTCGAGACAAGGATCAGGTTACAAAATACATCGAAGATGATTACTGTGGATACGAGATGTCACTGGGCTTTTACAAGTCTTTTTTTAGAGGGCTCTTGTCTACGCATGGAAAAGATAAAGATAATATTCGCTGTGATTTACCAATATTGATTGCAGTGGGCAGTGATGATCCTGTATCGAAAAAAAGTCTATTAGCAAAAAAACTTAATGACAGATATAAAAACATTAATAAGCTTGAAAAAGTTATTCTTAAAATCTACGACGGAGCGCGGCATGAAATTTTAAACGAGATTAATCGTAATGAGGTATATACTGATTTTTTAGAGTTTATTAACAGTTGTCTTACTTAATTTAATAAAGACGAAATCATATTCTAAAGGTAAAAACGCAAAACAATTTTTATAATACTTGCAATATTGCAAAAAAAAAACTAAAGGACATACAATTTGATAAAAATTTAATGTAGGTGTCAAATGAAATCAAATGATAAAAGAAAAAAAATTAATATATTTTTGTTAGCGACACTGCTTTTGTTGATAATTTCAATAACCTTATTTGCATGTGAAAAAGACATTTCTACGCATAAGGGATCGATCGAAGTTCCCATAACTAACTTATCCGATTTAAGAAGTATAAGTGATAAGTTAGGCGAAGATTATGATGAGGCGCTTTTTGTATTAAAAAACGATATTACTGTAAGCCTAGAGGATGCTTGGCAACCATTAGGAAGTGATATTGATAATTCATTTAGAGGGACATTTGATGGTAGAGGTAAGAAAATAACAATAGAAGCAGAAACAGGTGTCACTTCTGGACTTAAATATTTTGGTTTGTTTGGATACATTTACGGGGCAACTATTAAAAACCTAAAGCTGGAAGTCAAATATGACATTGAAACAGCAGAAAAGATGACTTATGTAGGCGGACTTGCTGGATATGCATTTGGAGAAGTTATATTAGAATCTATTGACGTATCTGGGGAGATTAGACCACTAGCTGCAATAGAAACACATGAAATTCCAGGAGGGACTGAACTATTAATAGACAAGGAAATTTTCGCTGGGGGGATTTTAGGATATGGGATAGGCGGGTTCTTGATCGAAGATATTGATCTTAACATTGACATTTTAATTGATGAAGAGTGGAAGATCGATTATACTCAAAACAATGGGTTTAATAAAATATTTGCTGGGGCACTGGCAGGTTATTTAAGAACGCCTGATATATCCACGACTAATTCAATTCGAAATCGTATTAAGGACATAAACAGTCAATCTAAAATTGATGTCACGGGCTTAAATGTTTATGCTGGTGGTATAATAGGAATGATATATAATTCTGATATGCTGAATTTTAAAGTTGAGTATAGTGGTACAGATTCAAAGATGCTTACTGTAAATGGTAGCAATCATACCTATGCTGGTGGTGCATTTGGCTTAATAGATAACTGTATTGTAAATAATGTTGATGTTGAAATCACAATTCAAGTTAAACCTACTGGCGAAACAAATACAGCGAAGAGCTTTGGTGGCATAGCAGGATACGTTAACAATGACTCTACCTTATCTATAATATCTTATAATGGTGATATATATTCAAATGTCTCGAGCACAGCACAGGCCTTTGCTGGTGGAATTGCTGGAACATTGAGCAATTCTAGTATTTCACAAGCAGATGTTGGGAATCGCGGCAACTATGGGTTTGTGATAAATGACATTAAAACTGATGCTACAGGTTATTATCAGCTATTCATAAATGGTGCATACACATCATATATGTTAGTTGATTTTGCTGGAGCAATAGGAAGAATATATGGTAAGTCTCGAATTGAAAACGTCACCGTAGATTTTTTAGCATATCAAGGAGTAGTTTCTAATGTATCTTCATCAATAGAAGTTACAACAGAAAACGATGAGCCTGTGAGCGTTGATACTAAAGATGCGCCAATTATTGGGACGGATGTATATTACTATTCTGATAAAGTAGTAGGGAAAATTTATAGTGAAAAGAACCCAGGCAGTACTGATACAAAAAAATTATGGAATGAAATAGGTACAGAAAAAGAGCGCGACCCCATAGAAGAATCGCTAGAAATATAGGAAAAAAAAATATGAACATTAAATTAAGAGACAATACTATAGAATTTCAAGACGGGTCATCTTTAAAGTCCATCGCTAAAAGCATTGGTGACAGTTTTTCGAGAAATGTATTAGCAGCAAAAGTGGATTCTGTTTTAGTGGACCTCAATACAACATTATATAAAGATGCAGAAGTAGAATTTATCACATTTAAGACTGATGAAGGTAAAAAAATATATAGACATAGTGCTGCACATATATTAGCACAAGCAGTAAAACGGATTTTTCCTACGGTCAGAGTTGCAATTGGTCCTGCTATAGAAAACGGATTTTATTATGATTTTGATTTCAAAACCAATATATCGCAAGATGACTTGGCTATGATTGAGAAAGAAATGATCAAGATAATCAAAGAAGATATACCAATTGTCAGAGAGATAAAAACGAGAAAAGAAGTCTTAAAATTTTTCTTTGAATATCAAGAAACATATAAAATAGAGCTTATAAACGAATTACCTGATGATGCAGAAATTTCAATGTATAGGCAAGGTGATTTTGTTGATCTTTGTCGTGGGCCACATGTGCCTAGTACTGGTTATATAAAGGCAATCAAGTTAACGTCCCTCACTGGAGCATATTGGCGTGGTGACGAACAAAACAAGATGTTAACACGAATATATGGTACGGCCTTCGAAAAAAAAGCTGATTTAGAAGCATACCTTGTTCAATTAGCCGAAGCTAAGATGAGAGATCATAACAAGCTGGGGCGTGAGCTTGGATATTTCATGACTGATGAATGCATCGGCCAAGGACTACCTCTATTGATGCCAAAAGGGGCAAAACTATTTAAGATCTTAAATAGATTTGTAGAAGATGAAGAAGAACGACGGGGCTATGTCTTAACAAAGACACCATTTATGGCGAAAAGTAAGTTGTATAAGATATCTGGACATTGGGAACATTATAAAGATGGTATGTTTGTAATAGGGGATCCCAAAAAAGATCAAGAGGTATTTGCACTTCGTCCAATGACTTGCCCATTTCAATATACTATATATAACAACGGGCTTAAATCGTATAGAGATTTGCCCATACGATATGGCGAAACTTCTACACTTTTCAGGAATGAATCCAGTGGTGAAATGCATGGGCTTATAAGAGTAAGGCAATTTACAATTAGTGAAGGGCATATAATTTGTATGCCAACGCAGATGGAATCTGAGTTTAAAGGTTGTCTAGATCTAGCATCATACATGCTTAAATGTCTGGGTCTTTTAGAGGATGTTTCATTTAGATTTTCACGATGGGATGAAAACGATAAATCAAAGTATATAAATGATCCCGTCGCCTGGTCTCATGCTGAAAGTGAAATGAAAAAGATTCTTGATAACATAGGATTGAAATATATAGAGGGCATAGGAGACGCTGCTTTTTATGGGCCAAAGCTGGATATTCAAATTAAAAACGTGCATGGTAAGGAAGATACTATAATAACTATTCAAATAGACATGTTTTTGTCTGAGCGATTTGACATGTCATATATTGATGAAAATGGGGACAAAGCAAGACCGTATATTATTCATAGGACGTCATTGGGCTGTTATGAACGTACTATGGCATTACTCATTGAAAAATACAAAGGCGCAATGCCGTTGTGGTTTGCCCCTGATCAGGTTTTAGTGATGAGTTTAACAGATAGAACAGCCGAGTATACCATAGATGTTGCTAATATATTAAAGAAAGCAGGATTTAGAGTTAAAATTGATACAAGATGCGAAAAAATTGGCTATAAAATAAGAGAAGGACAACTAGAAAAAATTCCTTATATGTTGATACTTGGCGACAAAGAAAAAACCGAGAAAACAGTATCAGTAAGATCGCGATCTGCAGGTGATTTAGGTACGCTTAGTCTAGATGAGTTTATATCAAAACTCAACAACGAAATACAGGAAAAGTTGTGCAGGGGGTAAATTTTTCGTATTAATATGATAAGCCCTGGGAACAAAGATATTCGAAATAGCAACCTATATGAATTTTAATTGCTGTATGGTCAGCGCATCAAATTTACAAAAACATCTTAAAATGTATTGGCATATTTAAGGCAACAAAAAAGCACCTCCGAAGAAGTGCTTTGTCGCCGTGAATAATATGTGCTTGCTATTTTTTATCCGATTTGGGCAGTAACAATCGATTGTCCACCTGCAACAAAACCTGAAGCTGTTGCCGAGCCATTTCGTTGAGCCGCTCCAACCTTTTTGAAGAGGACAAACCGTCTTTAATCATAATGGAGTTATAGCTTTCCATATTTGATAAAACCAACAACTGCTGGACCGAAGCATAATCATGGATGTTCTCTCCCCTTTTTGCTCCTTCAGAATGCTCTGCGCGCCACTCTTTTGATGTAATGCCGAATATCGCGACGTTCAAAAGTTCCGCTTCGTCCGCGTAAACATAGCCCTTTTGCGCTTGCGTCAAAGTCGGCACGATAAGATTCTCTTTTATCGCGTCGGTGTGTATAGGATAATTCACTTTTGCCAAATCGCGCTTTGCCGTCCAAGCGATTTGCTGTTGCTCCTCCGTTTTCAGACGTTGGAATTCCTTTATAAGGTATAATTCAAATTTGACCGACAGCCAACTTGCGAATTTAAAAGCGATATCCTTGTGCGCCAACGTTTCGGCATAGCGACCTTGTTTTGAAACGCAACCGATTGCATTCACGCTTTCAATCCAACGTGTTGGTGTTAAGATAAAACCGTTTCGACCGGCTTCTCGGTCAATTCTATCGAATTCGATAGAATTGAAATTCGGATTGTATAAAGCCTCCCACAAGCCTAAGAGCTCAACGGCATTCCGCGTCCGTTTCGGCGTCCACCTGTTCCTTTATCGCTTCAACCGCCATATCGCCGAGCTTCTCTAATTTGCCGAAATAGTCGGCTAACTGCTTTGTCACTCCTTCCATCAACCGTGTGTCCTCCCTTTTGCCGTCATTTTCGCCACCGACATCGGCGCGGACTTCCTAATGCTTTTGCCATCCGCTCTCGCTAATGTCGCGCTGTCTATTTCGGACGAGTAATGCAGGAGGTCGAATAAGACTTCTACTAGTTCTCTAGTTATAACAGCGGATGTTCATTTATTATTAGTGAGGAAATCGGTTTATTTAAGTTCTCATGCTCTGCTTGTTTTATTGTTGTTGCTGTTGTGTATTGGGCCTTCATGGGTTGTCCCCCAACAAAGTAGATTGATTCGATCAGTATAAAAGTGACAACTTACTAGATATACTGACCGTTTCAAATCAATTATACATCAACACATATCATATAATAAATCGGTAAAAAATTCTAAAGATTATATGAGATATCAGAAGATATGGTATTCTATGTGACAAAAGACAGAAATGCTTCATCCATGCGTTTGACTTCGTGCATCTATAATTCTCAAAATAAAATGAGCATATGAATATTAAAACTTTAAATATTTCATATGCCACATATCACAAAATTATTTAAGTAACAGTGGTGGTGAAAATGCTTGACTGTTCCACATACATATGAAAATAAGCGTTACTTTACTATATTTAAATTCAATTGTAAAATAAATATTTCTGTTTATCAATATAGAAGCTTTTATTTATGCCTTGTTATAACATAATGGTATTAATTTAAAATATAACCTATATTTATGGAGTGGCGGATAATGTCGAAAATTCTAAGCAAAGCCATATATAATTCTAACTTATTATAATCTAGAATTGCTCGTCCTAAAAAATCACGTGCTAAAAAGATCTTCACACCCACATTATCGAAATCATCATCATTTTCTACCTGATTTATATTGTGACTGGAAATGGTAGCGACCTTGAGCTTATGTTTGCCTTCCTCAATTTGCTTTTTAAATTCTCTGTAGTAAGTAGTGAGCAGAGATCCCGCTTACCGCAAAAATAGAGTTGAAGCCAGATGCTTTTCTTGCATTCCTTAATTCTTTAACTATATTGAACTTAGATGTTTCAATAATCTAAACACGCACCTAATTCGATATACCCAATGTCCTTAGCACACGTTTCAGCTATTAAATTAATTATTTCATCCATTGTATTCTCCGCTTTTTTGTTTAATTTTTTAGCTATAAATATTCATTGACAAATTAGCTTTAAATGCATGATTAAAAGATAAACATACGCTTATTATTAATTTTAATATAACGCCATTAAGAAAATCCGTGTTAACAAGTACGGAAAAAACATACTAAGCTTTGGTGTCTTCGATGATGTTAATATTGCGTTGTAAATTCGAAAAAATCCTAAATGGAGATTCTAAGCTAAAATCCAAATTTGCTGCGTGGTTTTGACTAATAAAATTAAATTTACTATGATAACGGTGTACAGACTATTTTTTAACAGGGCCTAATTGTAGCTACTAATTTTCAAAATGAATCAGTGCCCTTTAATTGCTAATGATAAGTGTTGCAATTTTTATAATAATATTATATAATAATTGCGTGCTAATTTTGAATTGCTTTTAGTCATGTGTTTTATTAGCTATAAAAACTTCTAATAACAGGTTTTATAACACAATATTACCTACCTAAAACTTAAGTATTTTCAAAAATCAAGATGCATAATCAGGTAAACATGCGAAATTTTGCAGAACAAGCACGAATAGTCAAAGCAATTATTTATATGGTAATTTCATGGGCTTTATGCGCAGGAATTATCTTAGTTGTGTATCTACCAATATTGGCTCCAGACATAGATTTAGCAAAAAAAATAATAGAAGTAGATATTATAGTAAAGATAACAAGCCATTTAACTTCGAACCCATTTGTTAAAATAGGGTTTGGTGCTGTAATTGGCGTTTTGTTGTTTGTGTTGCCAATAATAATTGTGGTAATGGTTGTTAAAAAGACATTTGCTCCAAGTCCTTTCCCAGACGGCATTGATAAACGCAAATTCAAATTAAAAGATCATTATATATTAGATCAACTTCTCGATTTTTTCTTCAGTGGTGGATTAACACTTAGTAAAGGATATAATGCTGAAGAAGTGTTTACCCCAAATGCAGTTCATTTTGCTTCGATCCGATTTAAAAAGGGCACTATTTATGTATTAATTGATCACGAATTTACTCGAGCAGGACAAAGGCCTGACCGGAGTGGGTATATACCAATTGATCAAGTTTCTAATATTCAATCAGCTAAGGATAAGATATATGCGGTATATTTATCCTGTTTTGCCAAGACAAAGCAAAAAGCCAATGCACGGCCCCGTGCTGCTGCTAGATAAACATACAGGGCTAAAACAGTTTTTTTGACATCTATTTAACTATGTAATAATACTTAATATGAACGGTTAATAATGATAGGGACGAGGCAGAAATATTGGGCGTCTCTATATCAACGTTTGAGGGTTGATAAGATAGGAAGGCCTCTCTTTAAAAACAGTGCTGAGACTTGCAAGTATGATATTTCTAAGCTAAAACCTGGAATGTATCGTGGTACAATAAAAAAACAAACAAAATCATAGAGCATACTCGTGTTTTTATCATAACCAAAATAACGATTTAAGACGCCAGAATTAGGTTTTGGATTTGTACTGTTAGATGTTGGACATATAACATTGTCAGTGATTTGAGCTCTAGTATGAATTATCATAAAAAAGGACTTAAATACCTGGTCACAACATCAAAGCTAAGAAGATTTAAGCGTTTTTGAATAGTTTTGAATAAGTTTGAAATAACGTACTTTACTATAGAATAAAACAAATAAGCGTGACGTAAATATTAGTTTTCACGCTTTGTTATTATCATGAGGATATTTTATCGATGAAAAACCAGTTCAGATCTACTAGTGTATTTGTTTCGCGTGATGTTAATCCTCAATGCGAGACAGAATATACAAATTACATGATGTATGATAGTAATCTAAAAACATCTAATGCAACAACAGCGAACGGCTTCTATTTGTTTTTGGCTATTATGTCTATTATGATACTCGTCGGACTTTCTCTAATAGCATTTTTTGTGCCTTTAGAAACATTAAATGAGGTAGAAATTCAATTAGAGGATAATACATGCAGATTAACATTTAACGATTTAAATAGTGTGACAACGGCAGAAGAAAGTGGTGATTTTTCCCAATTAGTTGGAGTTAATATTTACAACATCGTGAAGCCAGCGATGTTTTTAACGTTCAGTGTTGAAGTTGACGACTTAAGTACTGCCATATATAAAAACGGCATCTTATATGGGCTCAGAATTGGCGTGACAACTGCTAGAGTTATGTCAAGTGAAGGAGTGACAATCACAACGTTTGACATAGAGGTGCTCGATCAAAACGGACGGCTTTATTATAGTGTAACATTTGAAAATGCAAAAAGTGATGGAAGCGATGTAGTATATAATATAATGTCTGGTAAAACATTGAGATACGCACAGTTGCTTTTACCAATACTGCCTAGCAAGCCTGGCTATAAGGCTATCGAATGGCAATTAGACAGTGAAAAGTTTACAGTAGACAATATTATTACTCAGGATATTAAAATCAAACCATTATGGGATCCAACCTCAGTGGTATTAACCACATCAAAAATCGAATTAGAATCAATCTATGGCACTAACTTTTCTGTTGATTTGAAAACTTATATAATTGATAATTTTGATAAAAGTAGATTTTCATTTATGATAGATGGCACTATGCCAGAAGGCTTAATTTTGTATGACACAGGCGTTTTAGCTGGAGTTACATATGAAATTAATACAGAAAACCCTGAGGAGAATCTACATATATTTGATGTTACAATTTCTGATCTTGCTAATATGTTAGATGAAACACTTGAAATACATTTAACTGTTCAAAAAATGATTATAACAGCTACATTTAGTGATAGTGAATCTAAATTTGAGTATAATGGGAGTGAGCGCACTTTAGATGTAACTTTATTAGGTATTCTGCCTATGGATTCTATGGATGTTATAGCACAAGTTGAATTCAAGAGATCTGGAGTTGGACTTGGAGCAGATACTTTTAAGCATACGGGGGTGTATGTAGCCTCAATTATAGCGTTAAAAGGCGACAAAAGCGAATGCTATATTTTAGCAGAAACTGTTACAAAAATAATCAATGTTTCACCTAAGTTAGCTACGGTGGTTTTTACTGATTATATGGGAAATGAGGATGTAAAATTCACATACAATTATAGAGGCGACATGCCTTGGATCTACGCGAGAGTCACAAATCTCTATAGTGGAGATGAGAGTGAAGTTATACTTTCGTATTCTGAAATGCCAATTGATGTAGGTGTTTATACAGCTTATGTTGAATCCTTATCTAACCCAGATTATTATATTGGAGATAACAATCAAAGTTGCACTATCGAAGTAAAGAGGGCTGGCATAAATGTAATATGCGATGATATCACAATTGGATATGGTACATCCTGGGCTGGCTTATATTATTCTCTTGATATTGACTATTTTGCTGATACGGAGAGATCAGATATAGTAATTGAGCTAAACAGATATGTTCTTAATCATGCAGAAATCAAATGTGGTACATATGAATGGACTTTAGATTATGAAATTGGCAGAGAGGAAAATGAAGGTGTACTTAAGAATTATAAGATAACGTCCATAACTCCTGGATATTTTATTATTCAAAGGCGTTTAGTAGAAATTGCATTTCCATATGATCAAATTTTCAGAAAAGAATACGATGGAGATGCACTTATGTATTTATCTAATGATGAAGTTTCGATACCAGTGCAAAAAGATGTTCATGATTCAACAGGCATATTGTTAAGTGATCTAGCAAGCTTGTCAGTTGACTTTTATTTCATAGTAGGTGGAGCGGCTAATCCAAAACATGATGCAGGAGTGTATTATGAATATGATTTTGTGGCAGATATTCATGATCCAGAATTTGAAGAAAGGTACGTATTTCTTCTATCAGGGAGCTATGTTTTAAACATTGATAAAAAAACAATAACCGATCCTAATTACATAAGAGATATAACCGTAAAACCCAAATCTTTAACAGAATTAAGTGAAAACTTTTCTGACCAAGCGATTCTCCTGGTTAGTGATGCTTATTTACTATATTATGGGCCAATATATGTTTCATATTACATAGCAAATTTTAATTTCGAAGGGTATAGTGCTACTAAATTGCCACCTGCAGGCGAATATGATGTCACAGTATATATAGAATTATCAGAGAAAGACAGTAATAATCTAGAATTAATGTTTGAATATCAAAATGAGTTAACAGGTGAATTAGAGTATACAAATCAGTTTATTATCTATGGCAATGTTGTAGATGATATTAATCAGAATGTATAGCACACCTAAAATTGTAAAATTTAAGTTTCAGACTGTTATACTACAATATTAATAACTGAATTATTCAAGTGATAAGCATGAAAAATTTTAAATTTATCAGTTGTAGTAATTATCTACCAGTTAACTTCATAGAATGTCATGTTTAAAAGGATATAAAGCAAAAATGCATGATTTTATTTTTACACACGCCACATTGTTGGTTCATTCAATGTAGGATAATAGTATTAATTGTAAAGATAAAGATCAATTTATTTGTTTCTGTACTTAGTTAAAAGGATTCTATTATGGAATATGTTCTTATGCATAAAAATATACCAGTGATTGAAATCGAAATCAATCTGCCTACTGGCGCTATTAATTAGCATTGGAGAGATCTATAATTATCATCATGCACCATACATATCCATTAAGGGAGGGAATATAGATCTTAACATTTTATCAGAATGGTGGTGGGGATAAGTCAATCTCTTTAAGTAGCGACGGGCTAAAGAATGCTCTTGAAATAATGGGTTTTGTTACTTCTAAAGTGCTATTAAGCCGCAGTTATGGGTTAAGTTTATCTGATCAATATTGGATTTGTTCTAAAACACAAAATTTAAATTGGTCAGATATTAATTTTTTTGATAATACCTTTTTTGAGGACGTTGATAATTTACTGTTTGGTAATTTTAAATATACAAATGGCTTTATTAAAAAATTAAATCTTATCTCTTCAGACAATACAGCGGATGGGCTGGTAAAGAAAAAATAGAAAATAATAGATGGGGGAAGATGTTTAGTCAAAGCAGGGAATTCTTTCACTACACAAGAAGAATATAATGAAGTACTTGCATCGATAATTTGTGATCGACTTGAGATAGAACATGTAAAGTATGAATATTATCAAGGAGATGGGGAAATAGTATGTATTTGTCCTACATTCATTACCCCAAACACGGATTTAGTTAGTGCCTGGCAATTGCTCGCACATTTCGATGATTCATTAGATGAAACTCCAGATTCACTCTATGAATATTATATTGCTTTGCTTAGAAAATTAGGAATAACTGATGCTCGCATTCAAACAGAAAAGATCTTAGCACTTGATTATATCATTGCAAATCAGGATAGACACCTTAAATATTTTGGTGTATACGGGACGCTACCACATTAAAATGGGTGAGTACTGCGCCTATTTTTGATTGCGGGAATTCTTCATGCGCAGGTGGTAATCTCAGCACGGAGGAGAAATTAAATCTAAGCAAGCCATTTTTTCGTAGGCATAGTGAGCAAATCAAGCTAATTAAAGATTTTTCGTGGCTTAACTTTGAAAAGTTAGATGGCATTGAAGCTGAATTTAATGAATCGCTTTATAGAGCAAATGAGGCATATATTTCCAGCACAAGGAGACATCAACTTTATGACATATTAAGGAACAGAATTAACAATTTGCAGTCTTTTATAAACAATTCTAGCAAGCTAATGTAGAAAGAAAAACCTTTGGATTTTTTAAGTCCATTTATAAAACTGGACAATTGACAAATACAGAAGATCCTATATTAATAGCTATTCAAAAAATAATACAAGAATTTTCTAGAATTATAACCATGTGTGCCTGGCAAGGCTCGTCACCACCCAATAAATTAATAATTCAACTAATAAAATTAATTAAATTAGTTGACTATTAGTTGATAGTATGATATATTATTAAACAAGCAGAAGAAATTCTCACCTGACGCGGATAGTGTCAAGGTAAAACAAAAATTGTTTTCCTATGTGTGTTTTTTGCTTTTGCAAAAGCACTTTTTTTATTTAGTTAGGAGGATATCCGTATTTTTAAAGAACTGTCGACCAATTATAGCATTAATGACCCAGAGGTTAGATTAATTGACAATGAGGGCCAGCAATTAGGTATTAAGTCAATACATGAAGCTAGGAGGATGGCTGAAGGCCAAAGTTTAGATTTAGTACTGATTTCGCCTACAGCTACACCTCCTGTATGCAAAATAATGGATTATAAGAAATATCGGTTTGATCTCATCAAAAAAGAACGCGAAGAAAAAAAGAATCGTAAAGTTGTAGAGCTTAAAGATATCTGGCTTTCTGCGACCATCGACATTGGTGACATGGATACAAAAGCCAAACATGCGCGAAGATTCTTAGAGGATGGTGATAGGGTTCGTTTAACTATTCGAATGAAGGGAAGACAACAAGTGCATCCAGATATAAGCGTAGGAATAATGAATGACTTTTATGAGCGGGTAAAAGACATATCGCTAATTGAGAAAAAACCCACGCAGGATGGAAGATCAATAACTATGATCATTGTACCATTAACAAAAAAATAATAACAAAAGGAGAAAAACAATGCCTAAAATGAAAACACATAGTGCTTCGAAAAAGCGCTTTAGATCTACTGCAACTGGCTTGATCAAAAGAACCAAATGCAATAAGAATCATATTCTTACCAAGAAAAACCGCAAAAGAAAGCGTAATTTGCGTCATGGTGGATATGTATCACCAACTGTACAAAAGACTGTAGCATCAATGCTAGGCAATCATTAATAGTGGAGGTAAACAAATATGAGGATAAAAAGGGCAGTTAACGCTGTTAAAAAACGCAGAAAAATATTAAGTCGTGCTAAAGGTTATTTTGGGACAAAATCAAAATTATATAGAGTAGCAAGACAAGCCGTAATGAAAAGCATGCAATATGCTTATGTTGGAAGAAGACTTAAAAAAAGAGATTTTAGAAGATTATGGATAGCACGTATTAATGCTGCAGCTAGAATCAACAACTTGTCATATAGTAGGCTAATACATGGTTTAAACATAAGCGGGGTGGCACTCAACAGAAAAATGCTAGCTGATTTGGCTGTTAATGATGCGCCTGCATTTGCAAAGCTATGCGATGTTGCTAAAACTGCCTTAAATGCATAAAAATTGTTGATAAATGGAAAGAATATCATCGACAAAAAATCCTCACATAACAAAACTAAGAAGCCTAAATAAAAAAGCTGGTAGGGATGAGTATGGGGAGTATTTGGTAGAAGGCGGCACTTTAATTACCGACATGCCAAAAAAGATGATAAAACAGTTGTTTGTTAGAGATGATGAAATACAAAAATATGATGATATCATAAGAAGTTGTGATGCTGATGTATATATACTAGGGGATTCATTATTTAAAGTTATTTCAGACACTGAATCTTCTAGTGGTATAATAGCTGTGGCAGATAAACGAAAGTCTGATATTATACAAGCCGATAGAAACATAATTGTCTTAGATGAGATGAGGGATGCTGGAAATTTAGGGACTGTTATAAGAATGGCGGTTGCCTTTGGAGTTTATGACATAATAGCTATTAATTGTGTAGATCACTATAATTCAAAAGTCGTAAGATCCTCAATGGGTGGGATTTTCCATTCAAACATTGTGGCTCATAAAGATTATCAGCAATTAAGTGATATTATAGGAAATCGTTGTATAATTGGATTAGATAGTCATGGAACTAACCTGTATGATTTCAGACCAGCTAGAACATGGGCGATTATAGTCGGTGGTGAGGTGCGTGGTCTATCAAATGAATCGAGATCTATCATCGATAAATTGTTGGCAATACCGATGTTTTCCGATAAAATAGAGAGTCTGAATGCCGCAATAAGTGTCGCTATTGCAACATCATGGTTTTGTAATATAAAATAATTAATTGGAGATAGTATGTCTGGACATAGTAAATGGGCTAATATTAAGCAGAAAAAAGGAAAGACTGATGCCGCACGAGGTAGTATCTTTACTAAAATTGGGAGAGAATTAGCTGTTGCTGTAAAACAGGGAGGGTCAGATCCAGCAAACAATTCTAGATTGCGGGATGTTATAGCTAAAGCAAAGCAGAACAACATGCCTAACGATAATATTACACGTTCAATAAAAAAGGCGAGCGGCGAATTAAGTGGAATCAATTATGAGGAGATTACTTATGAAGGATATGCGGCCGCTGGTGTTGCAATAATAATTGAGGCTTTGACAGATAATCGTAATCGCACAGCTGGAGAATTAAGACATTTATTAGATAAATACGGTGGGGCCCTAGGGCAAACTGGTTGCGTCTCATTTATGTTTAAAAAGAAAGGGGTAATAATAGTAGATAAAACCGATTTATCAGAAGATGATATGATGATGTTAGCATTAGATTCTGGCGCTGATGATGTGATAGATAGTGATGATGTATATGAGGTATATACTAGCGCTCAAAAGTTAAATGAAGTTGCTGAGAAAATCAAAGAAGCAAAAGTAACTGTTTTAACTGCTAACATTGATATGATACCAGATATACAAGTAGATCCTAAGGAACATGTAGTACAAGTTTCGAAGTTAATCGATTTGTTAGAAGAGCTTGATGATGTGCAAAACGTGTATCATAATGCTATACTACCTGAGGATAACACCGATAATTAATTTTATATGCGCTCAAAATGTAGCACAATGATTAAAATAATGTGATTAACAAAAAAAGAGTAGCATTTAGACATTTAGATATTGAAATATTATTATAATCAAGACAAAAACAGTAAATAAAAATAGATTTTTATTAAAAAGGCTTATGACGACACAAGAAATTTGTGCGAGTGCAAAAAATGCAGCAATTGAGTTTGCTACAATTGCTACTCACAAAAAAAATGGAATACTAAAAAGGCTAAGAACGCTAATATTAGATGGCGCAACTGCAATTTTGAAGGCTAACCAGATTGATGTTGATTTTGCCCTCAAAAACGGCCGCCATGAAGCTTTTATTGACAGATTAAAACTTGATTTAACACGCATCTCTCAAATGGCTGATGGCATAATGAAAATAATATCATTGCCAGATCCAGTAGGACAAATAACCTGCGAGTATGAATTATCTAACGGGCTTTTGTTAAGAAAAGTGAGATCAGCTCTGGGGGTTGTGGGGATAATTTTTGAAGCGCGGCCTAATGTTTCAATAGATTGTGCGGCGTTATGTATAAAAAGCGGCAATGGAATTGTTTTAAGAGGGAGTAGAGAGTCCAGGTCAAGTGTTAGATTGCTCACTAATTTTATCAAACAGGCACTAGAAGAAAATTTTGTTTCACCAAACCTTTGTGGCAACATTGATTCAGATGATAGAGCTGATGCAATCACGATGCTTAAACAGAATGATTATATTGATGTTATAATTCCCCGGGGGGGAGACAAACTCAAGAAACTCACATTTGAGGAAGCCACAATGCCTGTACTAGCGGCCGCGGGCGGCAATTGTCATATGTATATAGCTGATTCTGCTGATGAAAATATGGCAGTAAATTTAGTTCTTGATGCCAAATTAGATAGGCCTGCCACATGCAACGCATTAGAAACATTGTTGATTGACAGGAAGAAAAGTGTAGAATTTATAGTGAGACTATTGAATGCACTAAAAAACAATGACGTTGAGATACGGGGCACATCTGAGTTAAACGAGATATTTCCTGTTGTGACAATAGATAGTACAGAATTTTATGTGGAGTACGAATGCAAAAAAATCAAGGTTGCATTAGTAAATAACGTTAAAGAGGCTGTTGATCATATCGCTCAATATGGGAATGGGCATAGTGAAGCAATTGTAACAAGTGATGAGGATGAGGCTAATTTTTTCATAAGGCATACTGATTCAGCTGCCGTATATGTAAATGCGTCTACACGATTCACAGACGGCTTTGAATTTGAATTAGGTGCTGAAATAGGGATAAGCACACAAAAATTTCATGCTAGGGGACCTATAGGTTTAAATGAGCTTACTATTGAAAAATACGTCTTAAACGGATCAGGTCAGACACGTGGCAAGAAATTCTTTGAATAATGAAATAGGTATTAATAGTGTGATAATTAAAAGAAAGGCACACTGATTATCTAGCAAATGTTGGTAAAAATGGGCATTTATGATATAATTACTAAGAGGAAAAAATAGATGAGTAGAATGAAAAGAATAGCTGTATTAACAAGCGGAGGCGATGCACCTGGCATGAATGCTGCAATCAGGGCGGTAGTCCGATATGCTAGCAATAGTGATTCAAAACTTGATGTATATGGTGTGGAGAGGGGATATTCTGGACTAATAAATGGCAAATTATTTAGAATGGATGGTCGTTCAGTTTCAGATACTATACACAGAGGCGGTACAATACTAAAAACTGCTAGGTGTCCAGAATTTACAACTGACGAGGGTATTGAACGAGCAGTTAAAGTACTTAGGGCTTATGAGATAGATGGACTTGTAGTAATTGGTGGGGATGGATCATTTAGAGGTATGAAGGATCTTTATGACAAACACCATTTCCCATGCACAGGGATTCCTGGCACTATTGATAATGATTTAGGCTACACGGATTTCACACTTGGTTTTGATTCGGCTGTTAATACAGTATTAGGTGCTATTAATAACATAAGAGATACTATGACATCACATGACAGAGCGTGTGTTATTGAGGTCATGGGCAGAAATTGTGGTGATATAGCATTGTATGCGGGTTTAGCAGGTGGGGCTGAAGCAATGGTCGTCCCCGAAATCCCTTTTAATATTGATGAATTAATTGAAAAAATGAGACGCAATGTTTTAAAAGGAAAGGCCTCAGATATAATATTGTTAGCAGAGGGAATGACATCTTGTGAGGCGCTTAAAAAAGAGCTTGAAGACAAAACTGGGATAACACTTAGAACAGTAAAACTCGGATACATTCAAAGAGGGGGGACGCCGACACTTGCAGATAGAGTATTAGGGGCAAGATGTGCTGTCAGAGCTGTTGACCTTTTAATCCAAGGAAAAGGCGGGCGAGTTGTAGGAATTCGGAACAATAAGATTGTTGATGAAGAAGTCGGTATAGCTTTAGCTATGAAAAAAGTGTTTGACAAAGAATTATATAGAATTGCCACAATATTAGGGCAATAAATATAAAACCACTCAAAGGAGGAAGTTTTAATGGAAAAATTAACAGGCGCATGTCTGTTTGGTCAATCTGGAGGGCCATCTGCAGTTATAAATGCAAGTGCTGCGGGTGTTTTCTCAGAAGCCCTTTCGCAACCAAACATAACTGAGGTTTATGGTGCGGCACATGGAATAAAGGGTGTTCTAGATGAGAATTTTTATGATATTACAAGAGAAAAACAGCAAGAGCTTTGGTTGTTAAGAAACACACCTTCATCAGCTTTAGGATCTGTTAGATACAAATTGAAAGATCCACGTGTTGACAATACCGATTACAAGAGGATTCTTGAAGTATTCAAAAAATATGACATCCGTTATTTCTTTTATAATGGCGGCAATGATAGTATGGATACTTGTAACAAGATATCCAAATTTTTGCTCGGTGCTGGGTATAAATGCAATATTATTGGAGTCCCAAAGACTATAGATAATGATCTATATGGAACCGATCATTGCCCAGGATATGGTAGTGCTGCTAAATATGTTGCAACCACAATAATGGAGCTTAATTTAGATGCGACAGTATATAATATTGGGCAGGTAACTATTATAGAAATAATGGGCCGCAATGCTGGATGGCTAACCGCTGCTGCACAACTTGCAACGACTGTTGGTGGTTGTGGCGCTGATTTGATATATTTGCCTGAGGTTCCATTTAGCACAGAAAAATTTATCAAGGATGTACAGTCTGTCACAGAGAAAAATAATGGAAAATGTATAGTAGCTGTTTCTGAAGGCATTAAGGACAAGAACGGTAAATACATAAGCGAAGTTTTGACAGTAGCATCTGCTACCAAAGACAATTTTGGGCATACGCAATTAGGTGGCTTAGCATCTAATCTAGCAAATTTAGTAAAACAAAAATTAGATTGCAAAGTGAGAGCAATTGAGTTTAGTTTGATGCAAAGGTGTGCTGCACATTTAGCATCTGCTGTTGATGTGGAAGAGGCCTACTTAGCAGGTCAGACAGCTGTTAAAGCTGCGTGCAATGGTGAATCTGATAAAATGGTCATTTTTGAGAGAGACACTTCAACTGGCGTATACAAATGTATTCCAAAACTTATGGATGTTGCGTTAGCTGCAAACACAGAGAAAAAAGTTCCATTGGATTGGATAGTAAATGGTGGAACAGCACTATCTAAGGATTATATTGATTATGCATTGCCACTAATTCAGGGTGATAGTAAAGCACCTTTAGAAAACGGACTCCCGCGGTTTGCAAGACTTGCAAAAATACTAGTTCCAAAGAAATGAAAGACTGTGAAGATAATTAAAAAAAAGAACATTTTGATTATTGCGATTGTTGTACTGGTGCTTGCAATTATTGGGGCAACAGTCGCAATTATCATAACCAATAAAGCAATAGCGACACCTGAACCAATTATCGAACAACTCGATAAAGATAGCTATAAACAGACATTTCTTGTATCGTGGACCGCCGTTGATGATGCAATTGGTTATGAAGTGGAGTATAAGTATGAAATGAAGGATGACGCTATCACACGCCTTAAAATCAAGTCTGCAAGTATATCACTTGATAGGATTAAAGGAAAATTTAGCATCAGAGTCAAAGCTTGTGCCTATTTTGCAAGTAGAGATAGTGATTTCTCTAATTGGACTGTAATGGATGTATCTGGCATTATATTAGATGCACCCACGTCAATAAAGGTGGATTATGTGCCTTCAGTTGGATACTATTGTGTTTTGAAAGAGCTTTGGGAGGGTGTGAATTATACTTATAAAGGCGAATTGAAAAGAATTGCTTTTTACGAGGTGGCCGTCGTTTCTCCAGGTAAAACCTTAGAGGAAGAATTGCTTTTGAGTGATAGAAATGACAGGATAATGTCTGAAAATGCATTATTGAATTATAGAATTTATAAAGGGGTAAGTGGTACGTATAAATTATACGTGCGAGCTGTAAATGATAAAGGTATGTTTGGAGAATTTGGAGAAACGCCTGATGAACCTATAGAATTATATTACACCTATGAGGATGGCGAATGGGCATATGCAGAATACACTGTATGATTAGAAAAGGAGAACAAATAAACAAATAATGATAAGAAGTGATTTAAGGAATATAGCGATTATTGCGCACGTTGATCATGGAAAAACTACTTTGGTTGATGGGATGTTAAAACAAGGTGGGGTTTTTAGAGAAAATCAAGTTGTTGAAGATTGTGTTATGGATAATAATCCGCTAGAGAGAGAAAGAGGGATAACTATTTTAGCAAAAAACACATCATGCATTTATAATGGTGTAAAAATAAACATAGTAGATACTCCTGGACATGCCGATTTTTCTGGCGAGGTCGAAAGGGTACTCAAAATGATAAATGGCGTAGTTTTGTTAGTCGACGCATACGAAGGGCCAATGCCACAGACTAGATTTGTTTTAAGCAAAGCATTGGAAATGGGGCATAAGGTTATAATAGTCATAAATAAAGTAGATAAAGCTGATGCAAGATTAAAAGAAGTTTTAGATGAAGTGTACGATCTCTTGTTAGACCTTAATGCTGAAGATGAACAATTAGAAAGTCCTATTATATATTGTAGCGGGAGATCAGGCACAGCATCGTATAGCCCAGATCAACAATCAAGCAATTTAGTACCTCTCTTTGATACGATAATCAATCATATTGAGCCCCCTGAAGGTGACCCTGATGGGCCATTACAAGTGTTAGTCTCTGCAATTGACTATAACGATTATGTAGGACGTATAGCAATAGGCAGAATCGATCGCGGGAGCATGAAAATAAATCAAGACGTTGTGATTTGCAACTATCATACTTCTGAAATAGTAAAATCAAAAATTACAAACATATATCAATTTTCTGGTTTAACCAGAACAACTGTCGAAATTGCGAGTGTGGGTGACATTGTTTCGTTTAGTGGCCTTGAAAATGTAACAATTGGCCAGACAATATGTGCTCCATCTTCTATTGAACCCGTTAATTTTGTTAAAATTTCAGAGCCCACTTTACAAATGCAATTCTCAGTAAATAATAGCCCGTTCGCGGGGCGTGAAGGCACATTTGTTACTTCCAGGCATTTGGCCGCTAGATTAAATAAGGAAATGCTAAAAGATGTTTCATTGAAAGTGATTCCAGGTCAATTAAGTGATACCTTTATAGTGTCTGGACGTGGTGAAATACATCTGTCTATCTTAATTGAAAACATGAGGCGAGAGGGATACGAATTTCAAGTGAGTATGCCACAAGTCATTAATAAAAATATTAATGGTGTTTTATGTGAGCCTGTTGAGAGGTTGATTGTAGAAGTGCCAGATGAAAGCGTTAGCGTCGTGATGGAAAAGATGGGCAAGAGACAAGGTGATCTCTTAAACATGTGTCCTTTTAACAATAGAATGAAGCTAGAGTTTCTCATTCCAGAGCGAGGTTTGTTAGGCTATAAAAATGAGTTTTTAACCGACACTCGGGGCGAAGGTACAATGAACAGCGTATTTGATTCTTATCAGCCTATAAAAAAGACTATTCCAGTTAGACAATATGGTGCTTTAGTTGCACATGAGACTGGTGAGGCTGTAACATATGGGTTGTTTAATGCACAAGGGCGTGGTGTTTTATTTATAGATCCAGGCACGCATGTTTATGCTGGCATGGTAGTAGGTGTTTCACCAAAAAATGACGATTTGACTGTAAATGTATGTAAAAGAAAGCATGTGACAAATATGCGTGCATCGGGAAGTGATGAGGCTTTAAGGTTGGATACTCCGAAAAAACTTTCATTAGAGCAATGTATTGAGTTTTTGGAAATCGATGAAATGCTCGAGGTAACCCCTAAATCTCTAAGAATAAGAAAAATTATTCTAAATCACGATGAAAGATTGCGAAAATCTATGAAAGAAAAGCGTGCATGATTGAAAAAGCTTGATTTTTTTTGTATAATATTACAATGATAGAGTATTCTATTTCCAAGGCAGGGAGTATTTATGTTTGAGAAAATTCTAGATTTCTTATTGACAGACTATAATTTAGCCTATCTAGCTGGTGCAGTAGTAATAGTTGGTATAATTTTAACATTAATAATAATGATGATTAAAAAGAACTCAAAGCAAGCAAAAGATTTAGTAAAACAAGAAGAAGATGAGTTTTTATTATTAGAAGAGAAAGATTTGCTAAATCACTACGAAGATGGTGATCAATATCTATATTACGATATGCCAGATTTTGATGAATATGAGGAATCTAAAAAGAAGAAGGTGCCTGAGGAGGAAAATACTCAGGTCCCTGTAACGGGAATCTTAGTAGAATTGAAGCCAATAGCATCTAAAGAGCGCCCAGTAAAGGAAGTTGTCTTAGAAAAACATGAAAAACACGAATATTCTTTTGATGATTTAGATGAATTTGACGATTATATTTTAAACTGTGATGGAACAATTTTAATTTATCCAGATTCCTATGGCAAACACAGAGCCAGATACATATCACCTACTGGACAACCCATTGCGCACACGTATGATGTCTATGACAGGCATCTTTTAGATAAAATAATCAATTCTATTAATAGCATTGCCCCATTTGCTACGTTAACTGATCTAACCGATATATCGGATTTTCAACACGTAGTAAAACCAGAGTATTTAATATATGAAGATGCGGATTCTAAGATTAGATTTAAACTAATTGCTGCTAATTTGGATATATTGCTGGTAAGCAAAGGATATTCTAGTAAAGAAGCCTGCATAAATGGAATAAAATCTTTGATAAATGTAGCAGTCAAACATAAAACAAAAGAAGCACATGCTAACCGTTTCTTAGTAGCTGTATGATAATTAACTTAATCATACTGGAAATTTAATATAGTACGCACGAGTCATTCAGGGAGAGATATTAATGATACACGAATCTGGTGAAGATTATCTAGAGACCATATATATACTAAATCTAGCACGTTCTGGTGTTCATGCAATAGATGTGGCAAACGAATTAAATTTTTCAAAGCCATCGGTTACACGCGCTCTAAAAATACTCAAGGCAAATGGGTACATAGTAATTGACGAAGATAATCACATAACATTTACGGAAGGTGGGCTAATTAAAGCAAAGGATGTATATGAGCGGCACATGAACATTACTGAATTTCTAAAAATATGTGGGGTCAGTGATGAAAATGCAAGCAAAGACGCCTGCAAATTAGAACATGATATAAGTGTAGAGACATACGAGTGCATAAAAAACATTGTATATAATGGTTCTGAAGAGCTCAATATACCAAATCTAGATGAGTTCGGTAATGCATTTTTAATCAGTAAACTAGCTAAAAAAATAGGATTAGAGAATTGTCTAATTAATACTTTTGATGATGACACAGCTCATTCAATAATCGCTATAGTTGCATACATGATAAGCAATGATTGCATTATGGACGATATAGAAGATTGGACAAAAAAAATACGTTTTGGCGAGTTTACAAATAAACTTACAGAAGAATCTGTCTCTAAAATGTTTGATGAAATAACCGATGATCAAATTAATCAGTTTTTTGCTGAGTGGATTAAAACAGTCTCAACAACAGGAGATTGTATTTTATATAATATAAAACCACTATTAATGAATTTTGTACATATAATAGAAAATCAAATTAATTATTTTGACGAGGATGAAGATTTTAAAGAAACGATGCAAAATTATTGCGTATTTTCCGATGCAAAAACCAGATTACCATTATATTACGACCAATATAATGGGAATCTAGACTATGATAACAATTTTAGACGCATAGTTGAAAAAGCTAATGGTTCTGGCATCAGAAAAATAAACTTAGTTCTAGATGAAGAGAGTTTTGACGAATCAAATTTTGAGTTTTACAGCAATGTTGACAGACCAATTACATTTAAAATCCCCGCAACTTGGTCAGAGGCGCAAAATATTAGGGAGCAATATGGAGATGCAGTAGTTAAGGCGAAGTATAAAGTTCCGAATTATAATGTCAACTGTATTACTATAAATAAGCAGATTTCTAATTTAAAAGGCAGGCTCTTCTTGTATTTTGATTTAGCAAAAAAAGCAACTGCGACACATAGCAGATTTGATTTAATTGAGGAAATGAAAGTTGAATTGGAAGGAATGGAATCATATTCTGAGACTGAATTAGGGATATACAGTAATTACTTCATTATTACGAAAAATGAAGATGATTCTGGTTTTAGTTACAAGGTAAATTACGATGCTATCGACGATTTAATAAAGGATGATGGTTACTATTATATCTTTACTAATGACATGAGCGCGACACCTGAGGAAATCATAGGATATTATGATTTTAAAGAAATTATTTCAGATTTGTTTGAGCAAATAAATTATGATATTGATGAAACAGATCTATTAGCACCAAACAAAGAAACTGGGATCAAAGGAAAATTATTTGTGATATTTATTGCAACCATATTAAAAACAGAATTAACTAATAGGCAGCTATGCCCCTAAAGGTCCAACAAAAATTATAAAAACATAACGCTTATTATGAAGTTGCAGTTTTGTTAGACCAAAATCAAGAAAATTTTGTATCTTATTGAGTTTTAAGACTAAAAACCCCTTTTATTTAACTCAATTTGTTGGAAAGCATACATTTTTCTATGATTTTGCATTATGAAGCTAATTTTTTGCAGACCACTTCTCTAAAAAGCTTAATCCTTTCAATAATCTTGTAAAATTTAACGCTATTACTTTAAATCTTAACCCAATATATGTCTCAACTTAAAATGTACCTAAAACTGTAATTAGGTTGATATGCCTCGTATTTTTGTGTGATTTAATAATATTCTTAAGGCTTCCTACAGGCTCGTTTGCCGTCTACCATTTTCGTTTGATCCTTTATTAGTCTATCTAAATGCTTAAACTTCTTCTTGCTAAGATTTGTTCTTTTGCGTATTTATCAAGCTCATTAGCATCGTTCATTAATTCGTCCATCTCTGATAATGTTTTCAAGCTTTAATGTGTATGAAATATTTTAGTTAGTCTCTTTATCTTTTTTGTAATATTTATCTGTTATTGATTTTAATTCTGTGCAACCATGAGTAACTAATTCCTTACATAGGTTTTTATAACCTTATACATTAAATCAGTTCGTTGCATATGTTTGCAATGGCTCTAAATCATAAAACTATACATTCTTAATATCTCTGGACTAGTATAAGTTAAGCTCATGTAGTCATCTAATATATCCCTAGTCGCTAGAGTTATTAAATCAATACCAGTTTCTTCTTGATACTTCAGAATACGTGCTC